>CALZMZ010000016.1 GCA_945788685.1 Thermodesulfovibrionia bacterium
CCGCCCTCCTCCAATGTATGAAAAATCAGAGTCCCTGACTATAATATTATGAACACAGCATCCCCCGATACCATGTGCCCCTCCATAGCGCAAATCCAGGTTTTCATAAATTATATACCCTTTGCCATTCTGATTGATAATATGTCGATTTAAAGCACATTCTATATTTGAATAGTTAACTGCCGGATTGTCATTTGAATAAATCTTAAGAAGTTTTTTGTCCGGATCATACCAATATTTTCCCTGTTGATCCAGCTCATGCTCATTTCTCACTTTCATGCCAACTGACTGCTCATTATTAAAAATAAGGTTTCCAATATCGTATTGCATATCAGAGACAATCCAGATATTATGCCTTTCTTCGGACCAGTCCTTCACATCACTTTTATTGATTGAGCCCAGCAATAATGGTTTATCCCCTTCACCATAGGCACCATATGTAACATGACCATTTTCACTTCCACTTTGAGGTAACAGCTGTTCTCTCCAGGTTTCACTTCTCTTAAATAGTATTTTGTCTCCGGGTTTAATAGGGAATTGATTTACCTTGCTGATTGTTTTCCATGCACTTTTTTTGTCCAAACCGCTGTTTAAGTCATTACCATTAGTTGCATCAACATAGTAAATCAATGACGCTTCAGCACATCCTGTAAAAATAAAAACAATTAGGAACGCGCTGATAGTTAATGCTTTGTTAATAAAATGAAAAATATTCATAACAATTGATATTATATAATTCCTTATAGGTTCCCTGCCTCGTTTCTTATTGAAAATCCTCTCAGTTCAGGTGTCCCTTCTCCTTTATACTGTATAAACACTCTGTGGGACTCGCCCATGCCCTGCGGCAGGATAAGACCCTTTATTCTGGATATTTCTCTCATATAGTCAGGGGAGTCTGAATAGAGATCTACAATAAGTTCATCTAATCCTGATGCTGTGAGATAAATCCCCTGCGAACTGTATCCACATGTCTTCAGTCCTGCCTCATCTCCATATATCTTAAGTGATGAAAAATTTACATGAGATGTTATGTCCTGAGAGCCGATATTACTAAATGGATTCTCATTTACCCTGTGCTGGTGATAGCACAGCAATGTACCGTTGCTCCTGTCTTCACTGTAGAATTCCCTGGCCGTAAAACCGTAATCTATGGTAAGTATAAAACCATGTGACAGAACAGAACTGACCTGTTCAAGCCATGACTTTATGCGCAGATTTAATTCTGTCCTGTATCCATCGGATATCGGTATATCAAACCGGTCGATATATTTTTCCATCTCATTTGAATTAATATCTGCTTTATCTTCAACCAGTTTCTGATCATTCATATTTACAAAAATTTCTTTTGGTCCTTTATCCATCTCTATTATATGTACGGGAAAGGCATCGAGCAGTTCATTAGATAACATACACCCCTCAAACGGACCAAGTTCGTCTAGTGACTTTATCCACTTAACATTCAGAATATGACCCTGTAAAACATCCCTCTGCATTTTTTCAAAGTGCCCATAGGGTTCAACTAGCACATATTGCAGACACTTCATAAAGTCTCCTGCATCACTGCTATTATCTGCTTTATGAACATCATGAATCAGGTAATCCATGATGTCCCTGCAAAGATACCCGGCACCGGCACCCATTTCAACAGCATGAAAGACCGGGGGCCTGTCCATAATCTCCCACATCTCAATAAGCTGCCTGCATATTGATGCTCCGAATATTGGGTGCAGGTGAGAACTTGTATAAAAGTCCCCGTCCTTTCCTATTACTGTAGCCGGATTTGTATAATACCCGAGTTCCGGATAATAGAGGGCCATGTCCATGAATGTCTCAAATGTAATCGGTCCTTCATTGATGATTCTTTCACTGATTATTTTGTCCAGCATAGTTACAAGTATAACCGAGTCTGCATATTCATGTCTCATAACCCTGATTATTCAGATGTAATACTTGCCCCTGGTTTCAGACAATCTGCTCATTAAAACATTGTCTGATGTACCATGTACCGGCCTGCCCTGTTTTTGTCAGATAGCAACTGATACTGTTATAATTCTCAATGCTTCTTTTTCATGACTTCAAACGAACAGCGCCTCTGTTTACAAGGCTGTTTATACTAGTTATATTATCTGTAATCATTATATTACCGGCAATTCATGATGTCTGTTACAGTCAGGATGATAACATCTCTGACAGCTCAGTTCAGGTAAACCATCAAAAGTGGGTCGTGGTCCCTGTTGCTGCATACGGTTCTGAGACCGGCGCGATTCTTGGTACATCTTTATTTTATTTCCCTGCTCCTTCATCCGATGCGATCAGGAATTCATCATTAGACATTATTCTCTTCGGAACGACAAAAGGCCAGTTTTTTATAACTCTTGCGCCGGATTTGTACCTTGACAATGGACGGTACCGTCTCGTACCCAGACTGTTCGGATCATACTGGAAATCCTCGTATTATGGAATTGGAAATGATCTGCCCGATGACCCTGAAGACTATAATTCAACCAATATTGGATTCAAATTGTCGCTGGACCGCCTTTTCCAGGGCGGATTCACCCTTGGCCCTGTTATCAATATTCGATGGAATGATATAGATCCGGAACCAGGAGGAAAAATGGAAGCAGATGCACCTTACGGTTTAGGCAGGGGACTATATTCGGGTGCCGGTATTGCAGCAGGATATGACAGCAGGGACAATACCAATGCCCCTCACACGGGAGACCTTGTCCGCTATGAATATGTGCGTTATATGATGGAACTGGGCAGTGATCTTGATTTTAATGTACATAAATTTGACCTGCGCCATTATTTCCCCACATCAGAAAGAACAACCCTTGCAGTTGCCGGACAGGTCCGCATGAGCAGGGGACAAGTACCCTTCAGACTTCTTTCAAAACCCGATGGAGTGAGAATAATGAGAGGAATTGAAAGCAGACGTTATATAGACAGAGACCTTTTGGCCTTACAATCAGAATTCAGGTTTCCCATAAAAAATAATTTTTCGGGAACGGTCTTTGCTGAAGTAGCGCAGGTTGCATCTGATATCTCTGATATCATGATTGACAGGTTCAAGACCAGTATTGGTGCAGGGCTGCGTTACTCCCTGAATCCGGCTCAGAGGCTTAATTTCAGAATTGATCTGGCCTGGGTTGATGATAAAGTTGGATTTGTCGCAAACGTCAGGGAAGCGTTCTGACCGGGACATTCTATCCGGATCTTTTGAAGGATGTTTTATACAGAATAAGTATAATCCCCGCAATACCTTCACCCCAGACAGCCCCTGCAGCAGCAGCAAAAGGATAGTGAACTCCAATATACACTCTTGATACAGCCATAATCACTACAAAAAGAAACACAGGAATGGCAGCAGGCTTTATTAGAGGATACCCGGATGACGTACCGATTTTTATATTGTATAATTTATAGTGTATAATTATTGGTAGGAAACAAATTTTAAGGAGGAGACAGAAAGAGGGAATATGCTTGAGCTCGTTAACCCGCATTCGCACAATTCAGGACATGAACCTGAAATCATTTTAGGTGAAGATAATTATGCTTTTGCAGGACTGATTATACAAAACCTGAAACGAAGCGGCGTAAATAATAAAATAATTCATTTCAGTGATGGTGCAAAGGTCCTGGACTTTCTCTTCAGAAAAGGCAATCGACCCCATAGACAGGAAGGCGTGCCCTATATCGCAATTCTGGATGTTCGCATGCCTGCTGCTGACGGTACTGAGGTCCTCCGCAAGATCAAAGGGGATAAAATTCTAAAAAGCATCCCCACGTTTATGATGTCTGCTGTAGAAGATCCGGGGGTGATAGATTTATGCCATGTAATGGGTTGTGCAAAGTATATAGTTAAGCCGAAAAACTATGAGCGGTTAAAAGAATCCATTATTGAACTGGGATATCACCTTGCCGATGAAGTAATTCCTGAATTAAAGAAAAAATCCTCACGACAGGCAATGTAATTTCTGTCTTACTGTCTTCCCCGGTTAAAATACCATTGAGCAGTCTTCTCAGCTACTTGTATGATGGCATATCTGCTTTTCTGGACACCTGAATCATAAACACTGCTCATACCTGATTTCTCAGTTTTGCCCATACAATCCCTAAATATTCATGCATGGCTATCTCGATTTTTCGAAGATTAACTGACGATGGGAAAAAACGGCCTGGACCAGTTGAAGTAACCTCCCAGCTCAGGAAACCGGCTGGAGCAGGGACCGGATTCATCCCGAGTTTCATAAATAACGCCATAGATCTGGGCATATGAGATGCTGAAGTAACCATGATAAATCTCTCATCCCCTAATATTGACCTAATGATGTGCGCCTGGTCCCGGGTGTCCCTTGACCTGGTTTCCATGATGATATCCTGTTCGTTTACTCCCATTGCTCTGGCAGCCTGCGCCATGACCCCGGCACTGGAATCATTCCCGGCTCCTGAACCACCTGACAGAAGCAGTTTACATTCAGGAATCATCCGGTATATCCTGATACCTTCTACCAGCCTCACCAGAGAACTGTATGTAATTTTACTAATGATTGGAATTCCGGATCCTGATTTATGTCCTCCAGCAAGTACAACAACTAATTTCGGTAATTCATCTGATCTTAATGAATTGTCACTATTAAACGGAGGATATTTTATTTCAAGCGGATGAATAAAAAGATCCGCTGTTGCCGTGTAAGCGCATAAAGCAAGAAGTACAATGCTCGATACAATTAACAGTTTTCCTGACTTCTTACGCGAAGTACCAAAAAGTAAAATTAATCCTGCAACTGACATCATGAGAATCAGTGATAAAGGATCAAAGACATTACCCGCAATTTTTTTAAAAAGAAACATTCATTTCTCCCCCTCTGTTTTAGTAATCACAAATACTGTTCATTAACTACGTGTATTATGTCAAAGAGAAGTATCACTATACGTATATTCAAACTATACATGATCAAATGAAAATTATCATGTGCTGTAAATAATATACAGTTCTGTGTTCTCCCGGCCAGAATGGAAATTCAAATCTTGTGTTTCGCATTGAACAGAATACAGGAGAGCTTACTCATAAAGAGGCAAAAAAGGACAAGCTCAGATTCTGATCAATTATTATTCTTCAGAATGGAATTGGTGTACGTATCAGATACATAAAATGGGGCTGCCAATGAGCTTTAGAGTTTACACTAAGGGCAGCCCCGGATACTTTAATAAAAGTGAGGCCCGCTTAAGACTGGGAGCCAAGCTCTGAAGTACAATGAGGACAGCGAGTTGCCTTAATTGGAATAGTCGTATAACAAAAGGTACAGTCTTTTTCAGTTGGTTCAGCAGCAGGGGCTTCTTCTTCCTTTTTAAGGCTGTTCATTCCCTTGACTACCATAAAGATAGCAAAAGCAATGATAAGAAAGGTGATGATGGTGTTCATGAATAACCCGTAATTGATGGTTACTGCTCCTGCTTTCTGAGCGTCGGCAAGAGTTGCAAATGGTCCTGCCATTGAGCCTTCCCTTATCACCGCAAAGAGATTCGAAAAATCAACACCTCCCAGCAACAGGCCGATAGGCGGCATGATGACATCAGCAACGAGTGACTTGACTATGGTTATACTTAACTATGCGTGATTATTCATAAATAATCACGCATAGAATCTTTGCATAAATTATATCAGTTACCCTGCTCCTGTCAATACTCTGTGTTCTCTTTATTAAGCTCTGGTTGGCATGCCGTATCAGATACATTAAATTTAATAATATTCACAGGCTTCCCTTTACATGATGTCCCTTTTATCCTGCACCTTTTGAGATTAATAATTGGATTTTTATGTTATTTTATTAATGACAATATTTTCTAAAATCGTAAAGGAACAAAACTAATGAAACAGATAAAAATATGTCCTGACTGTGACACTGAATACTTCCCGCATATAGAGCAATGTGCAGATTGCGGTTCTGATCTTCTCACGCCTGAAGACAACCTGAAGTTACAGGACAACAGACGGCAATGCAGGGAAAAAACACTTGAGAACCCCGTTGTCATAAGAGACGGTGATCTGAAATGGATGGACCAACTCTTTAACGTGCTTATTAATTCAGGCATCCCCTGCCTCGTGACATCAGATGCGGGATGCAATAAAAGCTGCTGCGGGAGTACATACCAGCTTGTCGTATCACAAGAGGATGGAGAAAGAGCAAAGGAACGTATAGAAGATTACTATGCAGAAGTGGATCCTGAACTGAGGGCCTCAAATGAAATGAAAGACCAGGGAAAGTGCCCTGCATGCGGGCATTCTGTAGGTGCTGATGCAGTAGAATGTTCTGATTGCGGACTTACTCTGATAATTATTGATTCATAGTATTAATGTGAGGAGAAATAATGCTTAAAACCAATGAAAAAAAAGTGATTGAATTTCTGCTGCAGTGTCAGCCCGGTCCACCCAAGACAAGCGGTAACTGGGGAGTAGGTCATGACGGTGCACCATTTATACTTCCGGCAATAGGCGGCATCACCATGAACGTGCAGACAGGTGACCCGGCATTTGGCTGGGCCGGTGACCATATAGAGCCGGGGGTCAGCTGTATCGTTAACTCTTCAAAGCCCTTTGATCAGCCCAACCTCTCGCTGCAGATGTTTTCTTGTGTAGGGAACAGGGCAAAGGTGATTTCCGGAAATGCCAAGGGATCAGTTGGTTATGTCATAGGTCACCACGGCGGGTCCGAACACCTTGTTGTGGAATTTCCGAAAAAGATAAAAGAAAAACTCTCCTATGATGACAAAATCATTATATATGCCAGGGGACAGGGACTGAAACTTGCTGACTACCCTGATATTATGCTTTTCAATCTTGATCCATCTCTTTTGAACAAAATGGGAATTAAAAAGTCAGGCCAAAAAAAACTGAAGGTCCCTGTAACCACAATTGTTCCTGCTTCATGCATGGGCTCCGGTCTGGGCGCCAGTCATGTTGCCAAAGGTGACTATGACATCATGACTAGTGATAAGAGTACAGTGAAGAAATACAAACTGGACAAAATAAGGTTTGGAGACTTTGTTGCCTTGATGGACCATGACAACAGATACGGCAGGGCATACAGAAAAGGCGCTGTTACCATCGGTATTGTAGTTCACAGCGACTGTTTAAAAGCCGGACATGGTCCTGGAGTGACAACAGTCATGACCTGTAAATCTTCCCTTATAGAACCGGTCATCAGTCCACGTGCAAATATCGCTGATATACTAAAGATTGGGACACATTAAAATATTCCGTAAAGTTGATAATTTCACCGAAACACTTTAATAGCTTGATCTTATTTTATGATTTCCGGCTGAAATCATGATTGACCTGTCACTTATTCTTTGAAGATCGGGAGAGCGGTCCTGTCTGATGCTATAGGTTTTAAGAATTTTGTTATGAGTAGCAAAAGCCATCTGACGGTCAATTTCAATCTTCGAACCCTGATCATTGGAAAAAATTATATCCGGAACACTGGAAGATTCTACTATCCTGTATAATTCATCAAAACTCCTGATAGATTTTCCATTGACCCTGTCCACAATCCAGCCTGCCACTCCGCGATAGTCCCTGTTGACTTCAGCTGGCAGCACCTGAATGATCACAACAGCTTCTTTCCTGTCCATTGAACTCCAGATGGTAAGCTTTTCCATAAGATCAGCGGGGACAGATTCTCTTTCGTTAAGAATATTTTTTGTAAGGGGGCTGAATACCAGACCTCCAAAAATAAAGTATCGTGGCTGCGTATCATACTGCTCAGGGGGGATGAGCATAAAATCTTCCCGTGTCGTATCAAGGGATACAACAATGTCTTTGATTTTTCCTGATCGCCATATCTGCAAATGAATATCAGCTCCTACCTGAAGCTGTTCAATTAAGTATTTATAATCAGTAAATGCATTTGGCTCAAATTCTACAGAGCCATCAGGGAAAACTGTACTTCCGTTGATCTTCACAAGTCTGTCCTGTGCGGCTATCTTTCCCTCAGCCGGAGATCCGTCCACAACCTTGCTAATAGTGATACCCGGGGCACTGTTTCCTGTATCATCTGCTGCTGACAGATTTGTAATCTGCTCTGTTATCAGCCCCAGATAGGGGAAGCCGTCATACGATCCATCTTCTATGTCATTAAGGAAGTGACTGATTACCGTGGTCGGGATACTATGAGCAGTTGTTCCGGCTGTATTTGCCTGCATTATAATACCGGCCATAAGATCATTATATATTACCGGTCCGCCGCTGTATCCCGGCTCAATGAGGGATGAAATTTCTCCTGCAAGCAAAATGCTGCTGCTGTGTCTGTATAACCTGTGCCTGTTTGCTGTCAACAGGCCATGAGTGATGGTCAGCTGATCTTCTTCAGGAAATCCATAGATATGAACTCTCTCATGACTTACTATGCCTGAAGCTATTTTAAGAGGCATGGTGTCTCTGAAAAAACCCCTGTCATTTACCAGAAGAATCGCCAGATCTGACTCATGGGACACAAAAGCAACGTGTGCAGCGTATCGCTTATCATCCAGCGCTTTTCTGACCGTAACAGCCTTGCTGTCTGCAACTATATGGGCAGTAGTAATTATTCGATGACCTGCTATTATACTTCCCGAGCCTGTTTCTTTACTGTCAGGTAATTTGACCCATGGATTACTGTAATTTGGTTTATTAACAAGAGAGTAAATCTGTACTATGGACTTATTGATCTGATCACTCATCTGTTGATCAGCAAAAGCAGTTTCATGGAGCGGCTCCCATAGCATGAGAATGCACATACTGTAAAGCATTTTCAGAATGAATAATTGAAAGAACCTTAATAATGTCATGGATCAATCAGCCGATCTGGCGGCCTGTTCTCCTATTAATTCTTGCAGACCTTTAAAAACCGATTTTCAAGTCCGCTGATACATCTTGTCTGCTTAATTATTTTTCGGATTTTTAAAGCAGTATCTTTAAAAAAAGGGCGATTGCAGAATAATTGAGGTATAAATAATAGTCCTAACAATTACAGTATTACGGGATCTCCAGACGGAGAGCACGCACATGAGTATAAAAACAGGAAAGTCCGGAACAGGAAACGTAAAGAACAGAATCCTTTAATGTAAAATGAAAAGAGGCTGTTATTATTCATGTAACAGCCTAATGAGAAGTGTTTAGTAAGAAAGCAAAAAAAAGTCCGTCTAAAGTTTTTTCTCACTCTAGACGGACAGTTTTTCTAGCGTCTATTTAAAATCAACCTTGAGACTTTTTAATGTGTCCAAAGTCAATTCACCCACAGGAAGCTGATTGTCTCTCTGATATGACTGGACAGCAGCCATTGTTTGCCGGCCAAGACTTCCATCAACAGGTCCTGGTTTATATCCGGCCTCCTTTAATGCACGTTGCAGGTCAGTCACAATTCCCGGTTTCACGTTTGTTTCACAAAGAACCGGTTGCCACTCCATTTTACCCTCGGTGAGCAATTCTCTCCTGGAAACAGTCTGAAACTCCTCGGGATTCGCCGTCTCAGCAAATGATGCAGATGAAAGCATCCTGCGCACCTTCACCATTTCATACTCGGCCGGTATATCAATTTTTTTGGCCATGGGCGGAGACTTCATTATCCTCTTCCTGACTGTTTTGTACTTGGCAGGATTAATTTTCTCACGTGTTGTGGCTGGCTGTGTAAGGATTTTCCTGGTAATGGTCTTATACGTAGCAGGCACCTCGACAAGACACATAATCTCACCCGTTCCATAGTCAATTCTCTGAATAGGTCCTTTACCCTTTTTCCAGATAGTGTGGGCAGGCTGATCAATTACTTTTTCTGTCACTGTCTCATAAATAGCCGGTACTTCTTCCAGGTGCTTGTGTTCCGGGTAAATCAGCACTTTCTCTTCAATCCACTCATACTGTGCATCTAGCAGTTCAAGCCGCTCAGATGGCTCCTTGACCATCACCTGTTCTTCAACAATTTCAAATTGTGGTTCTGAAATCATCAGACTGGATGAGGCATCTTTACTAAGCATCTGTTCTGACACAGTTTTGTATGTTGGAGGCACAAACACCCGCGCAAAACATTCGCCGGGACTGGCATTTGGCGGAAGAAGCGCTTGTCCTTCAAAACCCATTTTCTGCTGGGCCTGTACACCAGCTGCCAGTAAAAGACACAAACAAAAAACAGCAGTATATGCTACATAAATTTGATATTTTTTCATAGGATCCCCTTTCAGTTAGGATTGTTTCAAGTAAGATGCATTATCTGTTCTGGATCTGCGTTTCACCTCCTTCCTTATATTCATCGGACTGGAACAAATTGTAAATGTTTTTCTATAGTTCATGGCATTTTTTCAATAATTGTTGATATGACCGCAACAACTCTGCGGTTCCTCTGCCTTCCCTCTTCAGTGGTGTTGTCTGCAATCGGCCGTGTCTCTCCATATCCTTCGGCCCGTAACCGGGATGGATGAATTCCGAAGTCCACAAGATGTTGCATGACATTTTCTGCTCTCTTTTGAGATAGCTGCAGGTTACGCTCTTCATCTCCCTCGCTGTCAGTATGACCCTCAACAACCGCTATTGTGTCGGGATAGGTATTCAGGAAATTCGCAACCTTTTGAATTGGTTCATGGTACACATTTCTGACGATCGCACTCTTTGATACAAATTCAACATTCAATTCAATGGATACCTTTTCCTTGATGGGTAACGGGCAGCCCTTTGCATCGACCTTAATACCTGTTAAGGTCGCTTTGCACTTATCCATGTAATCCGCGATACCGTCTCCGTCACTGTCGGTCGGACAACCAGCATTATCAACAGGTGCACCAGCCGGTGTGCCGGAACATTTATCTCTCTCATCAAATACACCATCACCATCAGCATCTCCAGGGCAGCCGGAACTTCCTACTGAAACGTCTTTTGGTGTATCAGGACATTTGTCATTATAATCAGGAACTCCATCACCGTCACTATCCATTGGGCAGCCATCACTCTTGACAGAAACTCCCTTGGGCGAACCTGCGCATTTATCCATATTGTCAGGAACACCATCGCCATCGCTGTCCATTGGCATCGGAGGGGCCTTTTCGGGTTTTGCCCCTATTAAATATGAGAGTCCCAGTTTGTACAGAATGTTATGATTTGTATCGTCAAAGGATATGATGTGACGTACCCCTGTCCTGACAGCCAGAGATTCAGTAAGGAAAAATTTTATTCCGGCACCGTAATCAGCAAGAATATCGGTCTCACTACTTCCGTCAACGTCTATTGTTATTGCACCTGCCCCGATCGCGATATAGGGCAATACATCTTTGTCAGCCATGAAGTGATAGAGACCTTCCAGCCTGTAAACATAGGCATCAACACGGTTCGAGAGAGTTGCTGACCTGACGTCTGTATCCACGTAGTTAAACGCCCCTTCAATGCCAATGCGTTCAGTTATGTTATACCCCAGAACAACGCCATACGTCGGATCATTTCGGATCGACTGATCATCATCAAAAATATACCCGCCTATGAGCGGTGAAACAGAAACTGCTCCTGCCCTGTTTTCAGCTGTGGCATCAGTCACAACACACAGAGTAAAACTAAACATTAAAATGAACACTACATTACTCAGTCTCATACTTTCTCTCCTTTCATATCTTTTCACATTGAGATTACTCGATTATGAAAATTGTACAGCATGGTTATTTCCCGTCCTATGACATAAATCATAATGCAATTATTTGTATTGTCAAATATTTTTTTGCCTGCTCTGCAAACGTGTGATCGGAATCCAGGACTGAATGTTAACATACTGAGAGCAGCAGGAATGATGTTATGAGGGATAGCAAGCGATCATCGCGGTCTGCCAATGAGTATCAGCAGGAAACGCTTTCCGGATCTTCGTCTTCGAATGTATAGATTTCAAGCAGGGAAAGGCATAAGGCTGTAATCAATGGCCCAAGAATAAATCCGAGAAAACCAAAAAATTTCATACCTCCCAGAACGCTGAAGAAGACAAGAAGGGTGTGAAGTTTGGTCCTTCCCCCTATTACAATCGGCTTAATGATATTATCTACACTGCTGATAATAAGCATACCGTAAAGAAGAAGCCCTATCCCTTTTCCAATACTTCCAGCCAGCAGAAGCATTATGCCTGCGGTGCCCCATATCGTAAAACACCCGAACAGCGGGACAAGGGAAAAAATGGCCATTGCAGTACCCCAGAATACAGGTGACGGCAGACCGAATGTCAGGAAAGCCACACCTCCAAGCGTTCCCTGAACAACACCGACAGCCAATCCTCCATAAATAGCAGCTATGACCATCTCCTTTACTCTCTCTTCGAGCCTGTCTTTTTGAGACTCGGAAAATGGGAGCAGTTTCTTAATGTATATTGCAAGAACATTACCGTCCTTCAGAAAATAGAAGGTTGTAATACACATGATAATAAAATTAATGATGAGCACCACAGCATTTTTTGCTATGCCTGACATATGCTCAGCAATAGTTTTTCCGATTGACTTCAGGGTATTGACAGCACTCTGTTGCAGGTTGAAATCCTTAAACATTTCGAGCTCACTTATACTTTTATATATACCTGCCAACCTGGGATGGGACTGGATTTTTCCAATCGTTTCAAATCCCTTATCTTCTATGGCACGGTAAATGTCCGTGATGTCCGTTACGAGAGATCCGACAATAAACGAAAAAGGCCCGAGGATAATTATCAGAATAACGATGAGCGTAACTAAAGAAGAAGCCCAGGGCCGTTTAAGAATTTTCATCATAAGCCTGTAAAAGGGATAAAAAGTGATACTCAGGACCATGGACCATGCAATTGTCAAAAGAAATGGGCTCAACACCTGGTAGAAAAGATAAAACAGCACCAGAATGATCGCAAGGGAAATTGTTTTATATAACCATTCAGCTTTCATGATTTTTTTATGTTTCCTGAATATTGTATCAGCTTTTGAAAAAAATATGATGACAGATCACAGCTATGAAATAAGAAACATACTCACCTTATTATCCTGCCGGGCAATGCCCCTGTTGGTTCTCCATTTTGCAGGACCTGAGATCCGTTAACAAAGACATGGTGGATTCCCTCAGGCTTTTGATAAGGATTTACATAGTCTGCCTTATCCAGAACAGTCTCGGGATCAAATACTGTTATATCAGCAAAAAATCCCGGTGCAATAATTCCGCGTCTATTCAGGCCAAAGGTCTTTGCGGGTAAGCCTGTCATTTTGTAGACAGCCTCTCCGGGAGACAGGACACCCTGCTCTTTCACGTATCTTCCGAGTATTTTAGGAAAGCTGCCAAATGCCCTGGGATGAGGTTTGCCTTTGGCAGTAATGCCATCAAAGCTGCGGGCAGAACTGTCTGACCCGATCATTGTATAACTCTGCTTAAGAATTGATTTAAGGTTATCTTCATTCATGACAAAGTAAATTGCTGCAACCATTAACTCCTCTTCAATAAGAAGATCAAAAAGACATGTCAATGTCAGCTGGTTCCTGGATTCAGCTATATCAGCCAGGCTCTTTCCTTCCATCCATTTATTTTTGTCCAGATTAACCGACGATACGAGCACTTTTTGCCAGCTTGACGGATCAGGGTGTTCTCTGAGAATGTCTTCTGAAAGACGGGCACGCTCATTCTTAAGTCTCTCAATCTCTTTGTTTCTTCCCCCTTCAAATGCCCATGATGGAAGCACCGCGTCAAGATCAGTACCTGATGCAATGTAAGGATATCTGTCACATGTTATGGTCGATCCTGATTTTTGTGATTCTTCAATTATCCGGAATACGTTATCCAGTTTGTTCCAGTTTTTTTCATCACTCGTCTTAAGGTGAGATATATGTGCACGAACCTTTGAATCATGTGCTATTCTCACTACTTCTTCAACCGACTCAAGCAGGCCATCACCTTCACTTCTCATATGGGTAGTATAGATCCCGTCCCGACCGGTTATTTCACGTGCCAGAACAATAATTTCAGATGTATCGGAATAGACTCCCGGAGGATAAATCAATCCTGTGGACATGCCCCTTGATCCCTGATCAAGTGAACTCCGGAGCAGTTTGATCATTTCTTTCAGTTCATCTTTTTCAAGAGGTACATCTGAATACCCCTTGACCGACCCCCGGAGATTCCCATGTCCGGTCAGGGTAACAAAGTTGGTGCTGAACTTCTTCTTTTCCAGAAGTGCAAAGTATTCTTTAAAGGTATTCCAGCGTTCTTTGATACCAAGATCATTCAGCTCCCTGTCACGATGTTCCAGAGCAGCTCCATATAACGGGGCAGCTGACATGCCGCAATTGCCATTTATTTCTGTCGTAATTCCCTGACTGATTTTACCCTCTGCCCTGCCATCGGCAAGAAGGGTAAATTCTGAATGGGCGTGGGCATCAATAAATCCCGGACATATGTATTGCCCGTTTACACTGATGGTTTTTTTTGCGTCCACATGGGAAAGATCTCCGACTGCTTTTATCTGTTCACCTTCAATTGCAACATCAGCCCTGATTGGCTTACCGTCTTCAGTTCCGTGTATTACAAATCCGTCTTTCAAAAGCAAATCAATGCTCAATACAGTTTCCTTCTTTAAGGTCAGAAATAAAAATATTTTTATTATTTATTTCTTGTCATGCCCGAAGCCTGTCCCGGCAATCAGTAAGCGGGGGGCCGTAATCGGGCATCCAGAGTTCATGGTAAAGACTGACATTCCTGCAAGCAAAGCGCGACAGGAATCAAAGGACGAGGCAGATTCCGGTCAAGCCGGAATGACAAACAGACATATTAAATTTACACACTGGCTCCAGTTAGATACAATTAGGGCAGTGGGAGTATAAGACAGTACCTCAGCCTCTGGGCTTCCCCTGCACCTCAGGATTAACAATGAGTGTTGACTGTGATATATAAGCATCAATCCCCGACGCAATTGCACTCGCGACCCTGTTCCTGTACTTAATCGATGTGAGTCTTTTTTCTTCTTCACGGTTACTGATGAAGGAAATTTCCACAAGAATGGACGGCATCTCTGCCCCTACCAGAACATAAAAAAGGGCGTATTTTACTCCAAGGTCTTCTATCCTGCTATAGTCTCTTTTCAGAGACGTGATCATTGCATTCTGAACGCTGTGCGCCAGTCTCAGTGATTCCTCCCTCTTGCTGTTCCTTGCAAGGTCCTGAAGAATCATGGACAACCCGCCCTGCATTTTTTGCATTTTCTTAATCGAAACCTTGTTCTCTCTTGCTGCCACCCTGATAGCTTCCCTGTCACTTGACCAGCTCAGAAAGTATGTCTCAAGGCCTCTTGTCTTTCTTTTCTTGCTGGCGTTTGTGTGAACAGAAATAAACAGGTCAGCTTTTTTTGAGTTTGCAATCTCAGTTCGTTCATTGAGAGGAACAAATATATCCCTGTCTCTAGTGTATATAACTTCCATACCATGATTCTTCTTTAACAGCTTTCCGAGTTTTTTACCAACATGAAGAACAATGTCTTTCTCTCGAGTTCCCCCTGGGCCTATCGCACCAGGATCTTTACCGCCATGTCCGGGATCAATAACAACTCTCTTGATTTTATATGCTTTTTTTTCCGCCAGAACCCTGCCCCTGGTTCTGGTATCTTTTTTGGCTACAGAGTTACCCTTCTCATTATAAATATCTATGACAAGCCTGTTAGGATCTTCCAGCGTAAAAGCAGAGTATTTCTGAAACTCCTTCACCTCCAGCACGACCCTGACAGTTTTGCTGTTGTACTGTGCCATACGAATTGAATTGATAGTACCATTATTAACAGCAACCGATTTATCTTTAGAAGGAAGTCTGCAGTTTTTAAGGTCAAAGAAAATCCTGTCAGGATTGGATAGACGATTTCCTTTATATTCTGCTGAACCGTCAAGATCAACGACAACTCTGGTGTAGTTTTGATAGGTTGAATAGCGAAGGCTTTTAATGGATACACCTTTCTTTGCTTCGCTATAGGATATTAAAAATATCAGCAGCAAAGGCACTAATAAAGCCTTTTTCATATAATATTTTTAAAAAAATACATTTAAAAAGTCAATGCTTAGAGTTATGCGAATTCTCTTTGGCCATTATTTTATGTCCTGACAAGCGCGGGAATTCAAGGTTCTCATTTTGATATTTTATGAGTAGACTGATAAATTTGAATGATGAGTCAAGGAAATTGAGAGGCAGTGATATAAAGGATTTTTCGATTTAAGGGATAATTAGTCATCTGTTTCATCCCATAATGTGATTTTTGAATCTAATATTTTATACTGATTTTTCTTAATTGCTAGATTCATAATTGTTTGTAGATTCTGCACCATTATCCGATTGCATGTCAATATTTATTATGATCAAATTTAATTTGCCTGCTTCTGCTGTAAAGCTCGTAATGTATTCGCACTACCAGAAATTATTGTACTAATAATTTTAAGTTGAAGCGAGCAGAACGCTCCTTCAGTGAGTGACCGAACGTATTATTTGCTTTGCTTTGACAGCCAGCTTGCTTCATAGCCAACTACAGGATCATTCGCAGGCTGTTTATGCAGCTGAGGATACGTATTAAGTAACTCTTCAATAAGACACTCTCTTTCTTTTATTGAGAGATCTGTAAAAAAGGGGGATTCATCCAGAATAAAACTCAGCGATTTCAATTTATAATTAAACATAAAATCCTCCTTCCTTATTTGTATAAGCAAGTAATATGCCCAGGAAAGTTTCTTTATAATGAAGGATCTTACAGGATTATATATTTTTTTAGGATGTCAATTGTATGTCAGAACAATTTACACTTGTTTTTGGTTTTACACTTTTTGGGAAGGAAAATGACAGGAAAACTAACTTATTAAATATTATATTTTTTTCTGAGACTGTACACGGAAGGCCTGCTTATGCCAAGAACTCTCGCCACCTTGGATATGTTATTGTTACAATGCTTGAGTGCCTCAATCAGTTTCTGCTTTTCCATGGAATATCTTTCTTCTCTCAATGATGTAAGAACTTCAGAGTCTGCCGGGACTTCCAGATCCATGTCCTGCGGTGTAATAGCAAGTTCTTTTGAAACAACTACTGATCTTCTTATTTTATTTATGATTTCTCTTACATTTCCAGGCCAGTCATATCTTTTTATCGACTCTATGGTTTCTGCAGAAAATGTTTTTGTTAAATTCATTTCCTTGGAAAATTTATTCAGGAAATATCTTGCCAGTATGACTTTATCATCTCCCCTGTCTCTGACCGGCGGTAAATGTATATTGAAAACATCCAGCCTGTAGAAAAGGTCTTTTCGAAATGATCCACTGGCAATAGCATTTTTCAATTCCCGGTTTGTTGCTGCAACCAGTCTTACATCAACTTTTTTACCCCCGTTTTTACCAATTCTTTCAACAATCCTGTCTTCGAGAAACCTCAGTATTTTTGATTGTAACTGTAAAGATAGTTCTCCAATTTCATCCAGAAAAATCGTTCCCCCTTCAGCATACTCAAATTTTCCCATTTTACTGTTATAAGCTCCTGTAAAGGCCCCCTTTTCATGACCGAACAGTTCTGCCTCGATCAGATTCTCTGGAATTGCAGCGCAGTTAATAGTCACAAATGGCTTGTTTCTGCGCTGACTTCGTTCATGAATTGCCATTGCAGTTAATTCTTTGCCTGTTCCGCTTTCCCCGGTAATAAGAACAGGGATATCAGTAGGAGCAACTTTTCGTATCATGGAAAAAACATTTAAAAGACCCTGGCTTGATCCAACAAACTCTTCATTAATATCGAGGTTTTTTCCGATCTTTAATATTTCTACATCAACATAATTAAGGGTTTTATAAATGTCTTCTATTGAAAATTGTTTGCTCTTTGATTCAAGCCTGTTAATAAATGACTCTTTTTCATGATCTACAATATAATTCTGAGAATGGATATTCATACCCCATCCACACGTGTCACATGATCTGAGTTTCTGTGTGTGGCCCTTTCCACAATAAGGACATGTTAAATCGTCTGCCAGATTATCTTTTATATAATCCCATAATTTAATCTTTGCATCTCTGTTTAAATTGTAAAATCTCGTAGCAAATCCCTTACCTTCAGACCGCATGACTTCACCAAGGATCTCAAATTCGCCATGACTTGGCAAATCATATTTTAAACCGATTATTTTATTTTTTTTATCGGAAATATATTCGTTTATGTACCCTCCACCAAGACTTATTGAAGAAAACCTGGCCGATGTTTCCAGGATCCCCTTTTCACCGTTATTCATCGTGATAACAGAAACAGGCAGATCAACTTTGCATCTTACATCTAATCGTGGCATGTTATTTCTCCATTACATCTTTTTAATAATCGTTTTTTTATAAAAGAATATGATTAACGTAGAAAAAATATACATTTAAGATAACACATAAAAATGATCATGTCAAGTAATTTTACATAATTTTACATAATTCCATAACATGTTAATATGTTACACTTTTTGAAATATTTTACAGCTTTGTCAATTTGATGAACAACTCTACCTGCTTATCAAAGGAAAAAAGAGATTACAAAAAAGGGTGAGATAAATGTTCTATTTATGGGAGCTGACTACGACAGGGCCGGCCTGTCAGCTTTCCTTTTCGATCAGTTCTTTTATTTCAGAAATAACCTTCTCAGGATCAACATTATGCATAGCCGCACCGAATGAAATGGATTCCATATTTATTCCGGGGCAGGTAAAACAGCCAGTTCCAAAATACTTTCTTATGACATCCTCAGCACCAGGCACTGTCTTGATTACATCTCCAATAACCGATTCTTTGGTGATTTCAACTTTTGTTGTCATAGATCCTCCTCATGATATCTTATTTTTTATAATTATAGAACATATATCTTCTGGTTTCTATGATTCACATCATAAAGAACAAAGAGATCACCAAAAGGGACATTTACATCTGGACTGCCTTAACAGTCTTTAAGATATTAAAGGCAAATAGTATTACTGAAAGCAGGGACATGGCAGCGGTCAGAATTAAAATTGATTCCGCAGCACCTTCATTTCCCCTGGAAACAAATGGCCAGCTAATCGCCATTCCTGTCAGACCGGCATTGGAAAGCCAGAACTGGATCTTCATTATCATTGGACTATATATATGTCTGCCGCTGAACTTGGGAAGTATGTGGTATCCCACGCCATAAATCATCATCGACATAAACCCTAGCAGATTTAGATGCACATGAGACGATATATAATACCCTGCTTCGCCAGGCCATAACAGGATAGCAAAGCCAATAACAGTACCTGCTATAAAATACACAAGACTCATTCTCAGATACCAGACTACAGTCAGTTCCATATTTCAGTCTCCCCGGTCTATGCCAGTTATATTATTGATTTACATCACCTGTTCTACAGATTTCACCTCTGGTATTTCTTTTTTGATCGTTTCTTCAATAGCGTTCTTTAATGTCATGGTAGACATGGGGCATCCGGCACATGCTCCGGTCAGCTTTACCTTGACTATCCCGTCATCCTGAACATCAATGAGATCAACATCTCCACCATCCCGCTGAAGCATTGGTCTGACTTTTCCAAGAACTTCTTCAACTCTTTCTCTTAGCATTGTTTCCTCCTGTTTATGTTAATTATGTTTATTATAACTTCTGAAATAATTTATTGTATGACCTTAATCATAAGATGAATGGTTATCACTGGACCCTATTTGACAAAGGGATCACCATATTTATAAGATTTATCTTTAATAAAAATGTACGGCTATCCTTAAAAAAACAATAATAAAATTGTACTTACAGGACCTTATTTTACAACTTCATAATTTCTGGGCCAATCGAGGCTGTGTAATTCATCAGCCTTATGACATTGAGGTCGGAGCCGGAACCTTTAATCCTGCTACGTTCTTCAGAGTGCTCGGCCCTGAACCGTGGAAAACAGCCTATGTTGAACCTTCAAGACGACCTGCTGACGGACGATATGGGGAAAACCCGAACCGGCTTCAACATTATTATCAGTATCAGGTAATATTAAAACCCTCACTCTTAGATGTCCAGGACCTGTATCTGGAAAGCCTGACTTCGATCAATATAGATCTGCTTAAACATGACATCCGGTTTGTAGAAGATGACTGGGAATCTCCGACATTAGGCGCATGGGGACTTGGATGGGAAGTCTGGCTCGATGGCATGGAAGTAACGCAGTTCACATATTTCCAGCAGGTAGGTGGCATTGACTTGAAACCTGTGTCTGTAGAACTTACTTATGGCATCGAAAGAATAGCCATGTATCTCCAGGAAAAGGACAATGTGTATGACCTGCAATGGAATAGCAATACATCATACGGAGACATTCATCACGAAACAGAAGTGCAGTTTTCCAAATACAATTTTGATGAAGCAGATGTAAGTCTGAATCTGAAACTGTTTGATATGTGCGAAGGCGAAGCCATTCAATTATTAAAAAAGGGGCTTGTCCTTCCTGCATATGATTATTGTCTTAAATGCTCTCACAGCTTCAACATGCTTGATGCAAGAGGAGCAATCAGCGTCACAGAACGAACTGCATATATCGGCAGGGTGAGAAACATTGCAAGAAAATGCGCACATGCATATTTAAAACAGAGGGAAGAAATGGGGTTCCCTTTATTAAATAAAAAATAAAATATCAAATATTAAAATTATTGATGAATTTCATTTAAAAAACTCCGTTTTTTTACATTTTAATATTTAATCTTTTATGTAATTACATGAAACCTTTACTCATAGAAATAGGCACAGAAGAAATCCCGGCAAGATTTGTTCGGAAGGGACTGGATATATTAAGGGATGAGGTCTCAACGTTGTTAAAAGATTCCTTTATCTCATTTGGCAGTATACAGAATTATGCTACTCCCAGAAGGTTGGCATTATTAATAGAAAACGTGGTTGAAAGGCAGGAAGACAGGGTAGTTGAATCAATAGGACCACCAAAAAAAATTGCCTTTGATGACAGTGGCGCACCTACAAAGGCGGCCACAGGATTTGCCGGGTCCTTAAATATAGCTATAAGTGATTTAAAGGTCATTAATACTGACCGTGGAGAATACCTGTCAGCTACAGTTGAAGAAAAAGGCCGGGCAACAGAGGAGGTCCTGTCTGCATCAATCCCGCAGCTTCTCACTTCACTTCAGCTTCCCAAATCCATGCGGTGGGGTGATGGAACGCTGAGATTTTTCAGACCCATTCACTGGATTGTTGCTCTTTATGGAGAAAGCATTATACCTTTTGAACTTGACGGAATAAAAAGCAGCAATATTACATATGGGCACAGATTTCTTTCTCCGGCAGCCATATCTCTCAAGAATCCGGGGGATTATGTCCCCAGGCTTTCATCGGGCCATGTTATTGCAGAAATAGATAAAAGAAAAAAAGCGATCGCTGATCAGTTAGATGTAATTGAATCTGAACACAGTTGCATGGTTTATAAAGATGAAGGGCTGCTCAATACAGTGACAAATCTGGTTGAGTATCCTACGGCAGTGCTGGGAAGCTTTGAAGACAAGTATCTTGATCTCCCCAGGGAGCTGCCGATAACTGTTATGCGGACTCATCAGAAATACTTTTCTACGCAAAACAGGGCTGGCAATCTTCTTTCTTATTTTGTAATTATCAGCAACACAAGACCTGAAAATAATGAGACTGTCCGCAAAGGTGCAGAAAAAGTCCTTAGAGCAAGACTTGAAGATGCCAGGTTTTATTATTCTGAAGACCGGGAAAAACCTTTCGCAGAATATGTAGAGGACCTTAAAACTGTTACCTTTCAGGAAAAACTCGGAAGCCTTTTTGATAAAACAGAAAGAGTTGTTGAACTGAGCTCTTTTATTTCTGACTGTCTCAACATTGGGCAGAAAGAACATATTTTAAAGGCAGCCAGACTGTCCAAGGCCGACCTTGTGACCGGAGTAGTCAGTGAATTCCCTGAACTTCAGGGATATATGGGTATGATTTATGCAGTAAAATCAGGAGAGGATGAAGAAGTTGCATCTGCTATTTTTGAACATTATAAGCCAAAATTTGCAGGAGATGATTTGCCTTCAGGTGAAATCGGTACGGTCGTGTCCCTGGCAGATAAAATTGACAATATTGCGTCCTTTTTTCATCTGGGCCTGATTCCGACAGGTTCTGAAGATCCTTTTGCATTAAGGCGTCAGGCAGTCGGCGTCATTCATATACTGCAGGAGAAAGGATACCTGATTTCCATTGAAAAGCTTATTGATACAGCATTAACGTCCATTGATATGTCTTCTGATAACAGGCAGGAGATAACAAATCAGGCAGTGCAGTTTTTCAATCAGAGGCTTGAAGGCATCCTGTCTGCCAGGGGATACAGGCACGATCTGATCAGTGCAGTGCTGTCTCCGCACCATTTAGAAATCAAAAGCCTCTGGACACGCATCGAGATACTGGCAGCTTTAAAAAAGGACCCTGCGTTTCCCGGCCTGTTAACAGCTGCAAAAAGGGTTTATAACATACTTTCCAAATGCACTGATTTAAAACTTGATGAGACCATGCTGTCTGAAAATGCAGAGCAGGAACTGCATAATGCTGCAATCAGCATTAGTAAAAAAATTGCTGTCACCGATTATTCTGCACTGTATGAGCTTGAGGCTCCCATTAATACTTTTTTTGATAAAGTGCTCGTAATGGATAAATCCCCTGTTGTGCGTAACAACAGGCTGGCTCTGCTTCAGAAAGTACGGACTGTTTTTGATGTACTCTGTGATTTTTCCAAGATACGTGATGAGTGATTTAATTTTTTATGGAGTGTGTCATATTATCAAAGAACTCCCATTTTCCCTTGCAAAGCAACCTTTCGGCATTTTCGCTGTCAAGCGGTTTTGAGAACAGAAATCCCTGCAGGTATTCACATTTAAGTGCTCTGACCTGCTTCAGCTGCTCTTCAGTTTCAACGCCTTCTGCAACAACTTTCATATTCATACTGTGAGCAAGGGTTATAATTGCATTGACGATCTCCATCTTTTCTCTGCTGTTATTGATACCATTGATAAAGGAACGGTCTATTTTCAGAGCATCAACAGGAAAATCATGCAGATACCTCAACGATGAGTAACCAGTTCCAAAATCATCAATGTGTATTTTTATATTCATATTTTTTAACTGCTGCAAAATTGGCCCTATTGCATTTGCATTTTCCATTATCATGGTTTCTGTAATTTCCAGTATCAAACATTCCGGATTAAGTTCAGTCAACTGAATGATCTGATCAATTTTCTTTACAAGTGTCGGCAACAACTGCTTACTGGACAGATTTACACTAATTGTTAATGGCTTGGCTGTCGGGAAAATTTTATGCCATTCGCTAAATTGACGGCAGGCTTCTTCAAGCACCCATTCTCCGATATTTATAATCATACCCGTTTCCTCAGCATGTGTAATAAAATCTCCAGGCAGCAAAAGAGCTTTTTCCGGGTGCTGCCACCTGACAAGTGCCTCGAATCCTTCAATAGAACCTGTCCTGGCCGATAAAATCGGTTGATAGTGAAGCACAAAATCATTTTGAATGATAGCCTGGCGCATGTCTGTCTCCAGTTGTAGCCGCTCCACTGCATCTGTATACATTTCGAGGCTAAACACTTCACAACGTCCACTTCCATTGGACTTGGCATGATACATGGCGATATCTGCATTTCGCAGGAGATTTTCCGGATGGTCATATCCTGTTGTGTTAAAGACTATGCCAATACTTACAGATGTGAATACTTCCTGACCTTTTAAATCAAATGGTACCGACAGTTTATCCTGAATGCGCTCGGCTATAAACAGCGCCTCGCCTCTGTCCTTCAGGTCCTCAAGTAAGATAGAAAATTCATCGCCTCCAAGGCGGGCAACTGTATCACCGGGCCTTAAGCTGTCTTCCAGTCTTTTACTGACAGCAATAAGCATTTTATCTCCAATAGTATGTCCCAGACTGTCATTTAACACTTTAAATCTGTCTATATCCATAAACAATACTGCAAATAAATAATTTTTGTGTCTCTTCTCACGGTTCACAGCATGGTCCAGACGGTCCATAAAAAGTAAGCGGTTTGGAAGCCCGGTAAGTACGTCATGCAGTGCATCGAACATGAGCTGCTCTTCAGCCATCTTGCGGTCATTTATATCTGTCATTGAACCTGATACTCTGTAAGCATTTCCCGAACCGTCACGCACAGCAAGCCCCCTGCTGAGGATCCATCGATAGGTTCCATCCATATGCATAATTCGATGCTCATTTTCAAAATGTGGCGTATGCCCGTTGATATGTGCTGTAATTTCAGTTTTTACCTGTATTCGATCTTCAGGGTGAACTCTTTCAAACCACTCTTCAGGTTTATTCTTAATCTCATTCTCCGGAAATCCAAGTATTGATTTCCAGCGTGATGAAAAATAAATATTATTGGTTTTAATATTCCAGTCCCACAATCCGTCATTTGCGCCCTTTGACGCCAGGGCATATCTTTCCTCACTCTCCTTTAATGCAACTTCTGTACGTTTTCTATCAGTTACATCTCTTATGTATTCGATAACATGTGAGACGTTTCCTTTTACATCAATAATGGGATAGGTATAAATCTCAAGAGATATTAAGGATCCACCTTCAATGCTTAGTGTCCTGTCTGTTGCGCAGGGATCAGCAGACATTAAAGTCTTCCGGACAGCACATTTTTTACATGCATGACTTTGACCATGTAGTAAGTCATAGCATTTTTTCCCTGTTTTTTCATCAATGAGTTTATCCTGTATTTCCGTATATGCTTCATTGGCCATTACTATTTTGAATTCCGGATTGAAAATACAAAATGGATCACGAATGCTGTCAAATGTTGTACTCAGAAATTTTTCAGATGTACTGAGCGCGAATTCCACTTCTTTTCTTTCGGCAACTTCCCATTGCAATTTTTCATATCCATCCTTGACAGCCTGACTCATTGTATTGAAATGATCAGCAAGCTCTCCAAATTCATTTTTATCATTATAGGAAATGGTTGAACCCAGCTTTCCTGATGAAATCATCCTGGTTGCTTCTAACAGTTTACCAACGGGCCTGGTAATAGACCTTGCTAACCGGAAGGCAACCAGAATGCATAAAATGGAAGTTACTACCAAGGTACCAATAAGTATGGACATGACGCTGCTCATCTTGCTTATGGCTTTATTGGTTTCCTCATCTATGGTTGACGTTCCTAAATGAGACATATTCTGTACATGCATTATGATTTCATTGCCAATGATTATTGCATCTTCCTTCAAACCTTTAATTCTTTTTTCAACACCTTCAGTTAACCATACAGCACTAAGGCTTTCTTCATAATGCTTAATTAACGACTGAACTTTTTTTATCTTCTTTGTCAACCCGGGTGCATGATGACATGAGGTACATACATCAGCCGCACCCTCCAGTTTTATCATATTATTAAGAATCAGGTTTTCATCTACAGAATATGGAGTGCCGATTGAATACACATTGGATTGAACTGCCTGAGTATCAATAAGCAAAGCTTTTCGTAACTCTTCAACTTCATGTAATTCAATCAGGTAATTTAATTCAGAAATAGTATTTCTGGTTAATTTGATTGAGATGAATGAACCGACAGCAAAGATGACCATCAGGATCAATAGTAATAATATTATTTGTTTCTTCATATAATTCTGTTGTTCCGCGTAATACTGCTATGTCGCAAAATAAACATTTTCAATACATTTAATGCGCATAAAGTAATTGCATAAATATGCCTAACCCTGTCCATAATCATCATGAACAAGACAAACTGCCTATATACTCTTTATATATATAATCATCGGATGTTAACCGAATATCTTTAACGGATAATAAAAAATGCATATTCTCATCCAGGGTGATTTCTTTTGAATATCAGTATGTTAACAATATAATTGCTTTGTAATTGTGTCATTCCCCTCAGTGAAATCCCATTGGATTCAGCTATTATGTTCTGTCATGCTCGTTCAGCTCCATATGAAAATCTATTCCGCTATGATCTAATTAGTTTTATTAATAAAAGGTATTTGAATTGATTTATTGTTTTGTGTAAAATATCGACTCTTGAGCGGATAATTAACTTATTACTTTTATTAACAAATCTTAACTAAAATCTGGAGGATGGAAATGGCCAAAAAGTATGTTTACTTCTTTGGAGCCGAGTATGTTTACTTCTTTGGAGCCGGCAAAGCTGACGGCAAAGCTGCAATGAAAAACCTTTTGGGTGGAAAAGGCGCAAACCTGGCTGAAATGGCAGGACACCCTAAATTAAAACTCCCTGTACCGCCGGGATTTACGATTACTACAGAGGTCTGCACCGAGTATTATGAGAACAGGCAGAGATACCCGAAAGAACTTAAAAGACAGGTTGATGCTGCAATGGCAAGGGTTGAGAAGTTAATGGGCAAGAAGTTCGGTGATCCAAAAGACCCCCTTCTTATGTCAATTCGCTCCGGAGCACGTGCTTCAATGCCCGGAATGATGGAGACCATACTTAATGCCGGCCTCACAACTAAGACGATTCCCGGACTTATTAAGAAAACCAATAATCCCCGTTTTGTATATGACGCTTACCGCCGTCTTATGATGATGTACTCGGATGTTGTTATGGAAAAAGGTGCCGGCATTGAGCTTAAAACAGACCACGATGGAATTCGCTATAAACTTGAGCATGCTCTTGAAGCGGTAAAAAAGAAAAAACGGTATAAGAGTGATACTGATCTGACCGTTGAAGATCTCAAGAAACTCTGCGATCAGTTTAAAAAAATAATAAAACAGACACTGAAGAAACCCTTCCCTGATACTCACCAGGAGCAGCTATGGGGAAGCATCAGCGCTGTTTTCTCATCCTGGATGGGAAAACGTGCAGTGTCTTACAGAAAGATCGAGGGACTTCCCGACTGGTGGGGCACAGCTGTAAACGTCCAGTCCATGGTCTTTGGTAAT
>CALZMZ010000017.1 GCA_945788685.1 Thermodesulfovibrionia bacterium
TTTTTGTTGACTTATTCTGGTAATCACGTGCTGCAACTTCTTGACCGAATAACAATCATGTGATGTTGTCACTAATTCACTTATACTGTCATTTCCATTGATATAAGATAATTATCAATATTCTTAACCTCTTTTTTCTTGATATTCATGCCTGTGGTGCTATAATTAAAACATTCCTATTGAAACTAATCTAATTACATAGATTCTTGCCAATATAATTATCTAAGCTGAGGGGGGTGATGAATATTACATATCTCTATTAATAAGTCTTTTACCCAAAATAATTTAATCTGGAGGAAAGAAAATGAAACAGTTAAAGACGTTAATTTTAATTAGTTGTTTGTTATTTATATTTAACTGTAAGACTACGCCTCCATTGCAATTTCAAGAAATCAAACAAGACCAAACTTCCCTGATAGATGTTGGAAGTAAAAGTAGCACTACTAATATCGAAAATGTTGATATCACTGACGAACATACTGAGTACATTAATATGAGTGAAGAGACTTTTATGAACTTACTAAATGCTGACCTTGATAAATTATCTCTGATTGAAGGTATTTGGTCAAATGAAAAAAATACTTATAAAATAGGAATTCAAAAAGGTGAGAAAAAAGGTGCATATGTTGCATTTATTTTGAATTCCACGGATCCATCTGTCAATAAGGGGGAAATTATAGCTGATTTTTTTAAATCGAGATATAAATATATTTATTTTACCAATTACTACTTGGAAGATAAAACAAAGATCGTTACAAAAGCTAATATTGATGAGCATGGGATGTTACTAATTTTCCTGGGAAAGTGGGGGAAAGAAGATGTGGCTTTCTTCAGGAATTTCCCTATAAAAGAAACAACAGAAGAAGATAAAATCTCAGACTTAAAACAATCATTTGCTAAAGAGAATGAGACAGGAGATGATAAGTATTATGTTCAAGTTGGTGCCTCGAAAAATCACAATGATTCGCAAAAGCTGTTAGTTAAAATAAAAAAATATTATCCTAAAGCATATATAGTTGTGCATAATAATTTTAGCAAAATAAGAATCCCAGGTGTTTTGACTAAGAAACAAGGTACTATTGTGGTTAAAGATATAGAGAATAAATTCAATTTAAAGCCTATGTTAGTTCTAAAAAAACGATAAGTGTCGAATAATGTAAAAATATCACTTTCAATAGTTAATGAACGAATTCCGGATTCAATTAATTATTTAGTTATAGGTGCTATCGGTAATTTCAGATGATCATCCATTCTGAAGATAATATGTATGAATCTTCATTTTATGCATCCCAAAATCATTTATAATTAGATATTAGTTTCAATTTCAGAAATGATGATAAAGAAGGCAGGGTAAATTTTTACAAATTCATGTCCAATATCAGCTGCCTTTGCAAATTCGTCTATCGAAGTTAAACTTCGATATTAATGGATTGTGGATATGATAAGGTAATAACATGCAAGCGCTAATCAGTCATGTTCGTCTCATCTCACGATACTGTGTAATTATCGCAGCGTGCGTATGTTCTCTTTTATACATCTCAGGATGCGATGCCGGTCCTCCGGAACATCAGATCACGGATGCAATTCATGCGCACTTTAAGACAGGCGGCTTCCAGGTGGTCAGTCTTACGATTCAGAATATAGAGCGGGAACCCCTTGGCGCGAGGAAATATATGGGTCCCGAACGGTATATTGTCAATGTATCAATGATTTCCCTGAAACCGGTGAAAACAGATGCCAAACCAGTGGACTATCAGAGTGCAACAATTACCATACGAAAAAATACAGCCAGCCTGTATGGCTGGAGCGTTGATAGTACCAGTGGCATCAGAAATGAAGAGTAATGGTGGGCGTGAGAGGACTCGAACCTCCACGGGTTACCCCACTAGATCCTAAGTCTAGCACGTCTGCCAATTCCGCCACACGCCCTTAAAAGAGAACCAATACAAGTGCAGATATTGAAGGTTGTTAACCATGGTTTATGTTAAAACCTGTGAATGATTTTACAGGATGGTTTGCGTGTTTGTCTATCCGTCGGGCGGCTTTCGTCTACCGTCGAGCGTAAAAAAAACGTTCAAACAGTTTGAATGTTCAAATGTTTGAACGAAAGGAGATACCCCTACTTCTAACTTTCCACTTCTTAATTCCTACCTATTACCCATCACCTGTATTTTTTACGCTTCTCCGTACTCTTCAACCAGTGTTGCGATAAGCTTCTTAACAGGTACGATCTCTGTACATCTGTAAGCATTGGACCCGGCGAATACAAAGCCTTTATCGAGGTTTCCTTCCGCAGCATTGGCAAGGGCTTTTGCAATGCAGTAAGGGGCTGTTTTGGGACTGCACGTTTTAAGACAGTGAAAATTACAGGCCGTAGGAGCTGTCTCGCCCTTCTTAATGTCTTCAACAAATTTATTCTTTAAAACCCGTCCGGGCAACCCGACAGGACTCTTGATAATGACAAGATCTTCTTTGGCAGCTTTCAGATAGGCCTGTTTAAAATCTTCATGGACATCACACTCATCAGTCAGGAATTGCAGGATCATAGGTATGTGCCAGTTCAACCATCTCCCTGATCTGATCATCAAGAGAGGGTTCCTTCCCTTCAATAACTTTCTGGTAACTATATCCTATATGTCCGCCTGCCTTTGATCCTTCAACAATTACTGCATCAGGAAGTCTGTCAAAGTTCCTCTTCCATTTACTGCATATAATGTTCAAGGCTCTGGATGACGAAACAATCGGGACAAGCTTGATATCTTTTTTCCCGACCAATTTCGGAAGCTCAAGTGGAAGACCTGCTCCGGATATTATAAGATCAATCCCTTCATCAACTGCGGTCTTTACCAGAGGTTCATAGTTGGAAAGCACGACCATAAGGTTCACCCCGATTATCCCTCTGGACATGCTCCGGGCTTTTCGAATCTCTTCTCTGAGAGCGTCGTTGTTGAGGGATTCAAATTCGGAACCGGGTCTGTTTTCAAACTTGCCGAGTCCTACTCCTGCTATAACTCCAACACCCCCTTCATTGGCTACTGCTGCAGCAAGACCGGACCTTGAAACCCTTACACCCATTCCTCCCTGAATAATTGGAGGGTCCACCTTGAGATCACCTATATATAATGTCGGTAGTTTCTTTTTCACTTATATGTTACAGCTCAGCTCTGTTTCCAGATACCTGAAAAATGGTAATTGTAAAATCATGGCAATTATATTTTTAATTATATTAGATTGGAATCTATTTCCCGAATTCTCATAGAGAAGCTTGCCTGATGCTGAAATAATATATCCTTCAAACAATACAAATCATTATCAGGGGAATAATTCGAATTATCAGCAGTAATTTTAACATTTCTCATAACATTTACGAAAATATACAGATACAATGACAACATAAAAAGAATTCAGCACATGAAGCATGTAAAAGTCAAAGTAGAATTTATATTTATTATTCAGGTGGTTTCACGGTTTACTGATTGCTTGATATATATTAATCATCCGGGGCACAATCTCTGCTCTGTTTTGGAAATCCTTCAGCTCATGCGCAAAATATCCGAATGATATGTTAGTAATCGGCATATATATGCTGTTTCATCTTTAATTGTAACAATGGAGAAAAACATGTCTGCATGGAAAGACATCGGGACACTGCTGCTTGAATATGGACTGATCACAGAGAGTGACCTTGAAGAAGGCATGAGGCACCATGAAAAGACAGGACTCAGGCTTGGGGAAGCGCTTGCCGGACTGGGCAAAGTAACAATGGAGGATATTGATTATGTTCTCAGCAAACAGCTCGATATCCCTTTTATTATTGTAGATGATATTAATGTTAACAGCGATCTTCTGGCGAAATTTGATAAGAGCTTTCTAATCAATAATAAGGTCCTTCCGCTTCATGTGTCTGATGATCAGATAACCATTGCAATTGAAGATCCCTTTAACAGAAATGCCATAGACACGGTCAGCGACATAATCAGGAAAAAAGTTAACATTTCAACAGGCAATGGAGAAAAAATTGAGGAACTGCTGAGAAAGAGCTTTGATAAAGTCGGTATACCCGATCTGGTGGCATCCATCAAAGAGATTATAGAAAAAATCAGGGACACCTCATTTTACAGGATAGATTTTATTCTGAATGAGAATAACTGTACGATCAATATCTTCGGGGCAGGCATATTGAAGGAGCTTATGAAAATAACAGGTTCCTTCAGCAAAGAAGACGTATTCAGTTCCTTTGACAGCCTTGATATTCCCATTCTGTATGATGTGATACTCTCAGAGAGTTCTGCATTTCTTGCAATATATCCATTAACAAACAGAATGCCCATGACCGGTTATCCCGCAATCGTCTCCTGTTACGGTTTACTCCTGCCAGAGGGGATTTCTTTTACAGATGCCACTATATATCGCATGTCTGATTTTCTGCATAGCAGCATTCCGCAGATGGGATATCCCTTTCTATCCACAAAAACCGGCAGGCCCGGTCATGACCTGGCAATTTATACCATAGATGCAATGCCGAAGGAACCTGCAGAGTACCATGTACATGCCTACATACCGGATACATGCACTGCCTGTAACGGTCAGGGATGCAGCGCGTGCAGGGACCTTGGTTATGAATTTAATAAAATGGAAGGCACGTATTCTGCTGACGAAATGAGAAAGTGGATGAAAGAGAGATAGTATGGCTGAGATAGACAGGTTATTTAATTACATGATGGAAAACGATGCAAGTGATCTTCACTTAAGTTCCGGGTCAAAACCCAAGATAAGAAAGCATGGTGAACTGGAAGATATGGACGCTCCTGAACTTACAGATGATGCACTTCAGAAGATGCTCTTTGAAATTACAAGTGAACAGCAGAAAGAAGTATTTCTCTCAAAAAAAGACCTTGACTTTGCCTATGAAATACCGGGTGTATCACGGTTCCGTGCAAACTTCTTTGAACAGAAAAGGGGAACAGGCGCTGTCTTCAGAGTGATCCCCACAAAAATACTTACAGCAGAGGAGCTGGGACTGCCCCAGCAGATATTGAGATTTACACAGTTAAACAGAGGGCTTGTTCTGGTGACAGGGCCGACAGGAAGCGGCAAGTCCACTACACTGGCGGCAATTATTGATTACATAAACAGAAACAGAAAAGAGCATATACTTACTGTGGAAGATCCGGTTGAATTTGTTCATCAGAACCAGCAATGCCTTGTTAATCATCGCGAGGTAGGCACGCACACACAATCTTTTGCTTCAGCTTTAAGGGCAGCGCTCAGAGAAGACCCTGATGTAATTCTGGTTGGAGAGATGCGTGACCTTGAAACAATTGAACTCGCAATTACCGCAGCAGAGACAGGCCATCTTGTTTTTGGAACACTTCATACAAACTCTGCTGCAAAAACCATTGACAGGATCATAGATGCGTTTCCTGCCGGGCAGCAGGCACAGATCAGAACAATGCTTTCCGAATCACTGAAGGGGGTCATCTGTCAGCAGCTGCTGAAGAGAACAGACAAACCAGGAAGGCTTGCGGCCCTTGAGATACTCTACTGCAAGACAGCTGTCGCAAACCTGATCAGGGAAGGCAAGACTTTTCAGATACCCTCGATGATCCAGACGGGAAAAAGCGATGGCATGCAGCTGATGGACCAGGCGATCATGGATTTTCTGATGAAAAAACAGATCTCACCTGATGAGGCTTATCTCAAGGCGAATGACAAGAACGCCTTTGAGCGGTTCATAAAGAAATAAATTTTTTATTGACCTGTCAATACTTCAGCAGTTCACTTATAACCATTAAATCCATATAATATAATTCGAAGCGTTTATTCTAGATTAGAGGTTGTTTATACTTATGCTTTTTTGTCATGCCGGACTTGATCCGGCATCCAGGAGGTATTGAAAAGACTGGATTCCGGCTTAAGGACTGCCGGAATGACCGGAAGACAGACACATTTTATAGACATTCATTAAATCGGGCTTTGCGAAAGGACCCTGTAATGAAGCTTTCAATTAAAACTGTTCTTATATGTGGAATTGTCGGCCTGCTGCTGATATCGATCACAACCATTCTGGCCTCTTCATACCTGACTTCAGAAAACGTACTCCATAATCATGCAAGGGACATTATGGAGAACATTTCAAACCTGACCATCCAGCAGTCCCAGAGTTACCTTGAACCAGCACAGGACGCGGTTAAATTAACTGAGAGGCTTGCCAACAGCAAAGTTGTCAGCAGTGAAGACAGGATCCTTCTTGAACGGTATTTCCTTGAGCAGCTTTCTCTTCATTCCCAGATTGCAGGCATTTACTTTGGCACTCCTCTTGGTGAATTTATTTATGTAATGAAAAGTGATGAAAAGACTGAACGCGGATTTAAATCAAAATTCATATCCATCGACCAGGATAAAAGAAACGTAGAGATTATCTGGCGTGACTCTACCCAGAAAGAGCTTTTCAGGGAAACCGACCCTGATGATGCGTATGATCCGAGGAAAAGACCCTGGTATATCAAGGCTGACAGCAGCAAAAAACTCATATGGACAGACCCTTATATTTTCTTTACCTCAAAAAAACCCGGTATAACGACGGCCAGTCCGGTATATACAGTAACCGGTGATGTCAAGGGTATAATCGGGGTTGATATTGAGATTGATGACATTTCAGTATTCCTGTCAAAGCTGAAAGTCGGCAAGCACGGTCTTGCATTTATCATGGGGCAAAACGGCGATGTTATTGCATTTCCTGACCAGTCAAAAATCAGTCATCCCGTAGACAGGGACAGCGCTGAGATACGTCTTGTAAAGATACATGAGCTTGATGATCCTCTCAGCCGTAAAGCCTATGGGGCCATTAAACATCAGAATGAGGACCTGGACTTTGGCGGACCCGTATTCTCAACATTTCATCATGAAGACAAAGACTATCATGTGATGTTCTCTCCTTTTACAGATAAACAGTGGCCCTGGATCATCGGGACATATCTGCCTGAAGATGATTATCTCGGACCCATAAAGCGCAACAGAATGTTCAATATAATCATCGGTCTGGTTATTGCTCTTATCTCCTCTGTCATCGGTTTAATAATCTCCCGGAGTATTTCAAAACCAATGATTGCCCTGCAGTCAGAAGCAATGGCCATAAAGGGGTATGATCTTGACACCACTTTTGAAAAAAGGAGCATCATCAAGGAAGTCCAGATGACTGCAGATGCATTTTCACAGATGAAGTCGGGTCTGGAGAAGTATAAAAATGAAAATGAAAAATTTACAGAAGATCTTGAGCAGCAGGCAGATGAGCTTAAGAAGAATGACCTTCAGCTTCAGGCCACCTTTAAAAGCCTTGTTAATTTTACTGATGCACTTATTGTCCTGGACAGGGAGCATAAAATCAGGTTCATGAATCCGGCTGCAGAAACCTTGATGAGTATTAGTAATTTAAAATCACATGGCCGGCAGTTTGCATATCCTGTGACTGAAAATAAAGCAAGTGAACTTGTATTGAAAGCAAGAGACGGCAGAGATATTATTGTTGAAATGCTGGTAATTGATACTGAGTGGGAAGGACAGGACGCCTTTCTTGTATCCCTTCGGGATATAACAGAGCGCAAACATGCTGAGCAGTCCCTGAATGACTCAAATGAAAAACTCCAGAAAATGGTCTCCAGACTCAGGAGACGCGAAGGCCAGCTCACATCCATTGGAAAGATGTCAGAATTTTTTCAGGTATGCACTACAGAGAAGGAGATCCTGAAGATAGTTTCTGAAAACATGCCTGCCCTTTTCCCTGTGAATGCCGGAGTGGTGTACATTGCAAAAGGATCCAGTGATATTCTTTCAAAAGTTTTTTCCTGGGGTGACAAAACACTGTCCCGGGACTCTTTCCCGGCAGAAGAATGCTGGGCACTTAAAAAGGGGAAACCCCATTCGCTGAGTGCTGACAAATCAAAATTATACTGTGACCATATCAGTAATGGCGGTGATCTGAAAAGTCATTACATATGTATCCCCATAGCAACCAGCAAGACCCGGCTTGGCCTGCTCTATTTCCAGTTTATTAATGAAGAGCAGCAGGCAGAGGGAGTTGAGTCCCTGCTTGAGCTGGGAAGAACAGTTGCAGAACATATAGCCCTCGCAGTCTCAAATGTGAGAATGCAGGAGAGGTTACAGATCATGGCCATTCAGGACCCTCTTACCGGACTGTATAACAGACGTTACATGCAGGAGTTTCTTGAGCATGAGATCTTCCGCGCTGCAAGGGACAAAAAACCGATAGGTATTATCCTGCTTGATATAGACCATTTTAAATCAATAAACGACCAGTGCGGTCATCACGCAGGTGACCATGCCCTGAAAACAATGGCTGACCTGATAAAATCAAATATCAGAAAAGGCGATATATGCTGCAGATATGGTGGAGAGGAATTTCTTTTGATCCTTCCCGGCAGCTATTATTCTGATACTTCAGCATTTGCAGAAAAGCTGCGGCTGCAGGTCAAGCAGTTAAATATGTCATATGACGGAAGAAAAATCGATTCATTCACTATCTCGCTTGGAGTAGCTGCCTATCCGGACCAGGCAACAACGTATGAAGAACTGGTCAAGCTGGCTGATGATGCATTGTACAGGGCCAAAGAAAACGGACGGGACCGGGTGTCATAGTTTATACCGTATAACCGTTCCAGCCGTTTGAGCAGTTCCAGTTGTTTCAGCCGTTAAACCGTTCAAGCTGTTCATAATGTATAATTGAAAAAAGGAAATTGAATATGCCTCAATACAAAATTAAGGTCTTAAATAAAATAGCCCCGGAAGGTCTTGATCTGCTAACAGGCAATTATATGGTCAATGCAGATATACAGGACCCGGCTGGTATTCTGGTAAGAAGCGCAGAAGTTGATACTGATGATTTCCGGTCTTTACTTGCAGTTGCACGCGCAGGCGCCGGTGTTAATAATATTACCATTAAAAAGGCCACTGATAAGGGAATCAGTGTATTCAACACTCCGGGTGCTAACGCCAATGCTGTTACAGAACTGGTCTTTATCATGCTCGGGATCAGCGCCCGGAATATTCATCTTGCTATAGACTTTTGCCGCGGCCTGACAGGACTGGACAATGATGAGGTCACAGCACAGGTGGAGTCAAGAAAATCCGAATTCCGGGGATTTGAACTGGCAGGAAAGACCCTTGGTGTTCTCGGGCTTGGAAAGATAGGAGTGCTCGTTGCAAACGGGGGTATACAAAGACAGATGAATGTAACCGGTTTTGACCCTTTCCCTGCCATGGAGAACATCCACCAGCTCAGGCCTGATGTAAGCCTTGCCAGAGGCTGGCGTGAAGTCGTAAGCCAGGCAAACGTTCTCAGTCTTCATATGCCGTTCAACGACAAGCTTCACCATTTTATTAATGCCGACAGATTAAAACGTCTGCCTAAAGGCGCAATCCTTGTAAATTATGCCCGCGGCCCGCTCGTTGATGATGCTGCAGTACTTAATGCCCTGGACAGTGATCTTCTCAGTTCCTATATAACGGATTTCCCGTCTTCTTCCATGCTGCGCCATCCAAAGGTCATATCATCACCCCATCTCGGTGCCAGCACTGAAGAATCTGAAGAAATGTGCGCCTGCATGGCAGTCCAGGAGCTCAAGGATTACCTTGAATACGGGACCATTACCAACAGTGTTAATTTCCCCACTGTAGAATCCATTCCCTCAGACAGCGTCCATACCCGCCTGATCATGATAAACCGGGATGTACCGGGCATGATCGGATTTGCCTCACAGAAAATCGGTGAGCACAACATTAATATCGCCAGTTATCTGAATGAGAGTAACGGTGTGATCGGTTACAACATCATTGATCTTGAATCCCCCATACCTGATGAGGTATTAGAGGAAATAGAGTCTCATAAGGATGTAATCCGGACACGCACAATTAATTTTAATGACCGGAATGGGGATTAAAAACGTCGTCCGTCAAACGTCGAGCGTTGTCCGTTATCAACCGTTCAAAAAGTTCAAATGTTCAAACGTTCAAATGAAAGTCCATAACCTATAACCCATCACCCCTTACCCCTTACCCCTTACCCCTTACCCCTTACCCCTTACCCCTTACCCCTTACCTCTTACCTCTTACCTCTTACCTCTTACCTCTTACCTCTTACCTTTCACTTCCCACTTCCCAACTACTTAAACCCCGGAAATCTTTTCTTTGCATATTTCACGTGACATTCAATGCATGTCCCATTTAGTCTGAAATAAGTAATATTAACTTCATCAGGATCCTTTTTCTCAGCTGCATTTATTATTTCGTCTGCCAATCGCTTGTATTCCCTGTCAATAATGTTATACCCTTCCGGCAAGGAGCTGAGGAATTCCGTCATTTCATTCTTTGACAGCTTCCTGTCAAGAATATATCCGTCTTTGATATACCGTGCAGTTTCAGCAATACTGTTCCAGTCCCCTGCCGGAATAGCTACTGACAGGTTTGTCATCCCATGCTGAACAGCATTCATTTCAGCTGAGAGAAGTCTCCGGAGTTTTTTAGAGAGCTTAAGAGAACTCCTCTCTGCAGTATCTTTATTATCCATATGTTCTGCGTTGATAAAGCAAGTCAGAAAAAAAATAGTTATTACAGTGGTAAAAACTAAAACAAACAACCTTCTCATCTCGTGCCTCCTGAAATCATTATTACAAATATCTATTAATTTAACTTCTCCTGTCTGTCATGCCCGAAATTCTTAATCGGGCATCCAGGAAATTTGAGTTCTGGATTCCCGCTCAACAGACCGCGGGAATGACAAATTCCCGTCACTTGTTACTTCTTACTTTTCACTTGTTACTTATTACTCATCACTTCTCACTTCTTACTTGTCACTTCTTACGTCTTCTGTTCATAGTTCAAACTTTGCAACAACAGGCGTATGATCTGACGGTTTTTTCTGAAGCCGAGGTCCAAGATCGATCCATGAATCGACTGACTTCTTTGCAAGAGACTTCGTGGCCCAGATATGGTCAATACGCCAGCCAAGGTTTCTTTTTACAGAATTCCTTATTCTGTAGTCCCAGAAAGTATACAGCCCCGGACCTGGCTGGTGCTTCCGGAAGACATCCACAAAACCCCAATCCATAAGATGCCTGAGTGCTGCATGTTCATCAGGATGATATCCTGCATGGCCAGACAGTTTCTCAGGATCATAAACATCGATCGGCTCAGGAGCAACATTAAAATCCCCTACCCATAATAATGGCTTACCAGGGTCATAATTTTTCTTGAGAAATGCATGCAACCTCTTCAACCATTCAAGCTTTTCGATAAACTTTTCTGAATCCGGATCAAAGCCCTGGGGAACATATGTATTGATAATCGGGATATCGTATATGGTCGCTGTTATAAGACGGGGACCATACGTCTCTTTTTTATCAAATCCTATCCGGACATCTTTGATCGGCAGCTTACTGAATAGAGCGACGCCATTATAAGACTTTTCCCCTTTATAGGCCACGTTGTAGTTGATCTCCTGGAATGCATCTTGCGGAAAGTCCTGGTCCTGGCATTTCAGCTCCTGAACGCAAAGGACGTCTGGCGATTCCTTTGTCAGCCAGTCTATTACAATAGGTAACCGTGCACGTATGGAATTTACATTAAAACTCGCGATTTTCATTTTCTATATCTTTTAAATAATTAAAGTCCATGTATAAAATCCGTTAGGTTGTCATGCCGGACTCGATCCGGCATCCAGAACATCTGAAAAAACGAGATTCCGGCTTAAGGACTGCCGGAATGACAGCAAGACAAACCGAGCCTGCCTGTCAGCTGACAGGTTTATACACATCCTCTTATTAATACATGAAAAGAAGATGTCTAAACTCTGAATTATCCTGTACTTAAAATTGACTACTGCGCCATATTATGCAACTATGTTCTTATATTATAAAAATTTATTAAGTATACAATAATTACCCATGATCTGAGAGGAAGCAATATTTAATGATCTTATGGCTCGCATTTATAATTTGTACTGCAGCGATTATATACTCCGGATCCCGGCTCTCCAGATATGGGGACATCATTGCTGAAAAAACCGGACTGGGACGGACGTGGGTCGGTCTTATCATGCTGGCTTCCATTACTTCATTACCCGAACTCATAACCGGTATGAGTTCTGTAATAGTGATCGACGTACCTAATATTGCGATCGGTGACATTCTGGGAAGTTGTGTATTTAATATGCTCATTTATGCCTGTCTTGATGTCATTTATCGTCCCATGCCGCTTTCGACCAAAGCTCATCAGGGCAATATATTATCAGCAGGTTTTGGTATCCTGCTCCTGAGCATTGTTGCTATCGGTCTTGCTGCAGGCGGGCATACAGGCGCTTTCGGGTGGATCGGGATTTACAGCCTGATTATCATTATCGTATATTTCACAGCGATCAGGCTTGTCTTTATGTATGAGAAGCGAGAGCGATCTCATTATGTAAAAGAAAGAGCGGTTGAACTTAAATATGAAGCAATCTCTTTAAAAACAGCTCTGATAAACTATAGTATCAATGGATTAATAATCATTGTGGCTGCTGTTTTCCTTCCAAAGATAGGGGAAGGGATTGCGTTAAGTACAGGACTGGGCAAGACGTTTGTAGGCAATATCTTTATTGCGCTGTCAACGTCCCTCCCTGAAGTGGTGGTATCAATATCAGCAGTCAGGATAGATGCATTGAATCTTGCTATCGGAAACCTGTTCGGGAGCAATATTTTCAATTTGTTCATTCTGGTGATAGATGATGCATTATACATGAAAGGCCCGATCCTCTCCTTTGTCGATATGAGTCACATCATCTCTGCCCTGTCGGCCATTACCATGACAGCGATAGCCATAATTGGCCTGACCTATCGGGCAAGCAAAAAACCCCTGTTTCTCGCATGGGATTCCATGGGCATAATATTTATATATGCTACAAATATCATGTTTCTCTATCTTTTAAAGTAGCTTCTTGCTAAAGACTTAATTGAGTCAGTCCATAAATTACCTTTTTTTATTTTTGTCATGCCCGAGGTTTTTAATCGGGCATCCAGAACTCATTGAGAACTCTGGATTCCCGATCAACGGACCTCGGGAATGACGTTTTAAAGTTTGAGTTTATGGATAGACACAAAGTAGATTCAATTAATCCAACATATATATATCAAATGCTTTATTCCTCTATTTCCCATTTTTCATAAGAATCTTCCTGCAGTTCCTGGATAAAAATCGAGGGCCGCTTGACAATGGCACCGTCATACCACCTGCTGTCCATAATGGGATAACACAGATAAAGTTCGTCCTTTGCCCTGGTCAGGGCAACATAAAAGACCCGCCGCTCCTCTTCTTCCTTTTCAAGATCTCCCATTGAGCGGGCAGAAGGCATGCTTCCGTCTGCAAGACCTATAATAAAGACCCTTGACCATTCCAGCCCTTTTGCCCTGTGGATTGTTGACAGCACAATGGTTTCTCCTTTTTCATCAGGTTCAATAATGTCTTCTGACTGTACATTGCTGAGCAGTGCAAGGTCACTGAGGAACTCTCTTGTGGAATTGAAATTATTGGAATAGTTGGAGAGCTGTTCTATGTCCTCTTTTCTGTCTTCATAGTTCTCAAAATGTCCCTGCAGGTATGCATCATACCCGTTTTTCATGATCTGCCTAATTGATTCATCAGGATTGTTCAGCACATTATCTTCTTCCATTCCTTCCATATGGGCCTGAAACATATGCCAGTTTTCCCTTCCTCTTTTTGGCAGCTTTTTGAGAATCTCTTCAGACATGACTGTTACAATGGGATGTTCTGTTTCGCTGATGGCCTTCCAGATATTTCTGGCGGTTACATTTCCGATTCCCGGAGTCAGTTTGAGAACTCTTGTCCATGATATTTCATCCAGGGGATTGAGAATGGCCCTCAGATATGACACGATGTCCTTTATATGGGCCTGTTCAAAGAAACGCAGGCCAGACCTGACTTCATACGGGATCCTCCTTCTGGTCAGTTCCATCTGAAGGTCCATTGACTGGTAATGTGATCTGTAAAGTATCGCAATTTCCTGTATGGGCACCCCTTCGTCTATAAGGTCAAGAATCCTCTGGCAGATAAACTCTGCCTGCTGGGACAGGTTTTTTAGCGGGACCAGAGCAGGCGACGGGCCTGTCCTGTTTGTTGAATGCAGCTCTTTTGGAAACTGTCTTGAGTTATGGGCAATACTCTCATTTGCAGCATACAGAATTTCATCAGTGCTCCTGTAATTGGTCGTTAATTTAAATACTGTGGTATCAGGATATCTTTCAGGAAACTCAATGATATTATCAAAACATGCGCCCCGGAATGAATAGATGGCCTGTGAATCATCTCCAACCACCATCAGGTTTTTATGAGACATTGCCATAAGATCAACTATTTCAGCCTGAATCTTATTTGTATCCTGGTATTCATCAACAAGCACATGAAGAAATCTCTGAGACAGCTTTTCCCTTATCTCAGGGACATCAATGAGTATTCTCTTCCATAAGAAGAGAAGATCATCAAAGTCAACAAGAATCATTTCTTTTTTCCTGGCATCATACCTTGCCTTAACCAGCTCTATCTCCTCTGCATAGATCATTAGATGAGAATGGTTTTCTGATATTTCGTCGGTCACGGTACGTTCAGTTCCTACAGAATGGCTTATGGCATCCATGAGCACATTGCCCTTTGGAAACATCTTGTCTTTTCTCAGTTTCAGTTCTGCTACACAGGACTCGATCAGCGCCTTTGAATCCTCCCGATCAAGAATGGTGAAGTTTGAATTCAGGTCAATAGCACTGCCGTATTTACGGAGTACCATGTTACCGATATGGTGAAATGTCCCTCCCCAGACCCTGCGTGATTCACCCCTGATAAGATGTTCTACCCTGTGGAGCATCTCCCTTGCAGCCTTGTTGGTAAATGTAAGAAGCATTATCCTTGAGGGGTCTATCCCTTTATCAATAAGATAGGCCACCCTGTAGGTCACCACCCGTGTTTTACCAGAACCCGCACCGGCTATGACAAGGGCTGCACCGTCTCCTGAAGTCACTGCTGCAAGCTGCTCAGCATTGAGATGGGCTGTATAATCTAAAGAGGGTTTAAATGAGGATGTTGTTTTTAATTGATATTTTTTCATTGATTACAGGTGCACTTTCACAGCAAGGTGTTGTATTATATCAGATTAAATTTATTGAAAAATTCTTATACTTGTGATAATTCTATACGTCTATGTTAAATATTAAATTAGTCCGGGAAAACCCTGAGTCAGTAGCAGAAGCACTGAAGAAACGTGGAGAAGACACCTCTGCACTGGATAACATCCTTGATATCGAAAACAGGCGCCGCGATTTACTGAAAGATGTGGAGGAGATGCGGCAGAATCGTAACACTATCTCCCAGCAGATCGGCCGACTCAAAAAAGAAGGGCAGGATGCCTCAAGTGTGATGACTGAAGCAAAGAAGATATCAGATGACATGGCATCAAGCGAAGAGTCCCTGCGTGATCTGGAAACACAGGTGCGGGACATCCTTCTCCTTATTCCCAATATCCCTGATGAATCAGTGCCTGTTGGTAAGGACGAGACAGAAAATATTGAGGAGAGAGTTTGGGGGGATATCCGCACGTTCGACTTTGAACCAAAAAACCACTGGGACATTGGAGAAGATCTGGACATTCTTGACTTTGAGAGGGCCGGAAAAATAGCAGGTGCTAGATTTGTTATTTATAAAGACGGCGGCGCCAGACTTGAAAGGTCCTTAATTAACTTTATGCTTGACCTTCACACAGGGGAGCATGGGTATACTGAAATTCTCCCGCCTGTACTGGTAAACAGGAACACAATGACAGGCACCGGACAACTCCCGAAATTTGAAGAAGATCTTTTTAAACTGGATGAGAGTGATGCAAAAGAGTACCTGTTGATCCCTACCGCTGAAGTACCTGTCACCAATATTTACAGGGAAGAAATTCTGCGTGATGATGATCTTCCCATTTATCACACGGCCTTCACCCCCTGCTTCAGGCGTGAGGCCGGATCATATGGAAAAGACACACGGGGCCTGATCAGGCAGCACCAGTTCAACAAGGTTGAACTGGTCAAATTCGTTAAGCCGGAACATTCATATGATGAGCTTGAATCACTTACGAGAAATGCTGAAGAAGTTTTAAAGAGACTGGGACTCCCATACAGGGTGGTAACGTTATGCACGGGCGATATCGGGTTTTCTGCAGCAAAGACCTATGACCTGGAGGTGTGGTTTCCTGCACAGGGCAAATACAGGGAGATATCTTCATGTTCCAATTTTGTTGATTTCCAGGCCAGAAGAGCTGACATCAGGTTTAAAACCGGAGGGAAAAAAGGGACGGATTATGTTCATACATTAAACGGCTCAGGGCTGGCTGTGGGACGCACATTGGCGGCAATTCTTGAGAACTTCCAAGAAAAAGACGGTTCTGTTATAATACCTGAGGTTCTGATCCCCTATATGGGAATGGGTAAAATATCAAAAGGCTAACTGCATGGAATATATAGTTTTATCTGAAGTGTTCTTGTTTTAGAAACTGGTTCTCTTCACGTTATATTCATACTTGTAATATATTGTATGTGGAGGAGTGGCCGAGTGGTCGAAGGCGACGGTCTTGAAAACCGTAGATCGAAAGATCCGTGGGTTCGAATCCTACCTCCTCCGCCACTAATCTTTATGTAATTTAAGGTTTAATTGGCTTTTTTAACTATAGTCTCATTACGAGCAGATTGAAATTTAACATAGAAAGGAGGTGTAAAAGTGAAAAGAACTTTAATTGGATTTATTGCGATTGCATTTGTAGCTGCATTGTTCGGTGTTGCAGCTGTTAATGCTGATGCTGCAGAGTATATCGGAGCAAAAAAGTGTAAGGCATGTCACATCAAGCAGTATAAGTCATGGGCAAAAACGAACATGGCGGACAGCTTTGAAAACCTGAAAGCCGGTGTAAAGGTAGCTGAGAAAAAGGCTGCCGGTCTTGAAGACAAGGACTATACCCATGATGAGAAGTGTCTGAAATGTCACACAACCGGATACGGAAAACCCGGAGGGTTCACCAGTATTGAAGAGACTCCAAAACTCGCAGGCGTTCAGTGCGAAAGCTGTCATGGACCTGGCAGCGTTTATAAAGTAACCATGAAGAAAATCCAGAAAGAGAAAAAACCATACAAGACCGATGAACAGAAAGCTCAAGGGCTGATCATTCCTTCTGAAGATGAGAAGGGCTGCATGGTATGCCATGGCAGCGACAGTCCCTTTACTGAGAAAGTTGACGCAAAGTACAAATGGGTTTTCAAGGACAGACTCGAAAAGACACATGAGCATTTTCCTCTGAAATATAAGCAGTAAGTTTTTTAGAGAATAAACAAAAAAGGAGCCTGACATAGGCTCCTTTTTTTTGGCTTTATTTATGGTAATTTCAGCCTCTCCATTGTTGTTAACAGTGTGGTGTTCTGGCATGCCCTGAGCAAAAAAAAACGCAATATATTGTTTATACTAAGTTATATAAAGATACCGTGGTAAAAAATCACTGCGCAGGTATCAGGATATAGATTTTAAAAATAAGGAAAGAGATAAGGTGAAGAAATTTCTTGCTGTGGTTCTTGCGCTCATGTTCATTGCAATATTTTCAATTGTTATCGTTGCCGATGTTCATGCAGCCGGTTACATCGGTGCAAAGAAATGCAGGATATGCCATCTCAAACAGTTTAAGGCCTGGGAAAAAACAGGCATGTCTGACAGCTTTGAAAACCTGAAGGCCGGCGTTAAGGTAGCTGAGAAAAAGGCTGCCGGTCTTGATGACAGGGACTATACCCATGATACAGCATGTCTGAAATGCCACACAACAGGATATGGAAAGCCCGGAGGTTTTACGAGCATTGAAGAGACTCCGAAGCTGACCGGTGTTCAGTGTGAAGAATGCCACGGACCCGGAAGCGAATACGTCAAAATAATGAAAAAGAATAAAAAGTACAAAATCGCTGAAGTTAAAGTTGCCGGACTGATTCTCCCTTCAGAAAATGAGAAGGATTGTATGGTATGTCACGGTGCTGACAGTCCTTTTACAGAAAAGGTTGATACCAAATATAAATGGGTATTCAAGGACAGACTTGAAAAGACCCATAAGCATTTTCTGCTTAAACACAAACACTGACTTTCACAAATTCCATAAGTTAATATGATTCTTCATTCTCCCTCATTTCACCCGGGCTCTTCCAGGCTGAAAGAAACCAGCATGGGATTATGATCAGAAGAGGTGACTTTTATAACCGCTGCATCGGTTACCGTTAGTTCACGATAATAGATGTGGTCTATTTCGTGACCGAAAACCCGGGTCCGTTCGTGTTTATCAAATGATACTGCCTTCAGGTCCAGACGAACTGAAAGGCCTTTTAAAATTGCCATGCGTTTGCTGCTCCAGGTATTAATATCACCGGAAAAAATCAGAGGTCCGTTATGCTGTGACATTATATTCTCCACTTTTTGTAACTGAGTAGTAAAACTCCCTGTTCCAATAGTAAAATTAATCGAATGAATATTAACGACCATAAGAGTCCTGTCAGTATCGGACAGGGGATACATCGTCACCAAAGCAGTTTTAGGCAGACTGAACAGAGGTTCTTTTACCCGGAATGTGCAGGTGAAATCCGGGGCAATCCTTGATGCGGTTAAAACTCCAGTCTCTTTGCCATTATATGTAAAGGCAATACTGATGTCCCAGTTATAATGATCTTTTTTCAGCAGCTCCCGCAAATCATGCGACAGACGTGCCTCCTGGATAGTAAGGATGTCATAAGACGCGGTCAAATTCTCAAAGTCCTCCTGCCATCCCTCATTAATACCCTTAAACATGTTCCAGGTCAGAATCCTGAATTCTCTGGAATCCAGCTCAGGTTGTTGTGCAGGGTCTGTTCGCAATGTGTTTTTATATCGATCAATGTCACATTCATTTGCCTCCTGTGCTGAGCTATAGCCGCCTCTTTGACTTACAGTAAGGTGTTGAGAAGGGATGCTCACACATGCGGAAAGGACTAACAATACAAAAAATGTTATATGGAAAAAAGGTTTACTCATTCTATCAGTTTACATCTTTGCACATTCATTATCTTATTCACAATAAATATTAACAGACACAATCACCAATCATAAACTCGTTCCAGAGCTAATGATAACTCCTCCAGCGACATCTGCACAATTGAAAAACAATAAAAAACACTGCGTATCTGGCAGTTAAATTTCTTAACTACTTAATATTTATATATAAAGAGCCGTATATATGTTAAAAAGTTACATTAAATTATGAATAATGCAATTGAGAATAAGAAACCGGCCGTAATAAATGCCATCAAGCGAAATATTCAAATTCTCAATTCTGTAGTGCTTCTCATTGTATTGATCCTCTTTTTTTTGAATGTCAAGTTTTTATATAAAACACTCAGCTATATTCCTACATTTTCATTAGTTGTCATGATAACAATTATTTCCCTGCTTGTAATGATGAGTCATTATATATCAAAAAAGATTTCTAAAAAAGCTATTGAAAAATTGGATGATTATGATATAAAGCTGAAAAAAACTCTCATATCCTTGCAGGAAGAAGTAAATGAACGAAAGGCAATTCAGAAACAGCTGGAACATAATTCCAATCATGATGCATTAACCAGGATTCCAAACCGTTCCTATCTGACAAACCTGCTGAGTCGTGTTATTAAACGTCCCGAACGGCATAAGAATTACATGTTTGCCGTTCTGTTCCTTGATATAGATCGTTTCAAGGTTATTAATGACAGTCTGGGTCATATGAAGGGAGATGACCTGCTCATTACTGTAGCAAAGAGACTCGAAACCTGTATCCGCCCCGTTGACAGACTTGCCCGTTTCGGAGGCGATGAGTTTGTCATATTCATGGATGACATTAAGGATGTGACTGATTCAATAGTTGTATGCGAGAGAATCCAGAAGGAATTATCAGCACCCTTTGATCTGGGAGAACGTGAAATATTCATTACCGCCAGTATTGGGATCGCACTGAGTGCAACAGGGTATCATCAGGCAAATGACATTCTCCGTGATGCTGACTCTGCGATGTACCGTGCCAAGGCTCTTGGCAGAGACCGCTATGAGTTATTTGATACCAAATTACATCGTACAGCAATGAAACTTCTGGAGTTGGAGTCCGATTTATGGCGGGCTATGGAACAAAGGGAATTTATAATTCATTACCAGCCTATCGTATCAGTGAGCGACAGCAAAATTACAGGAGCGGAAGCCCTCCTCCGCTGGAATCATCCGGAACAGGGCATTATTCCTCCATTTGAGTTTATCCCTTTGGCAGAAGAAACCGGTTTAATTTCAGCCATCGGGGAATGGGTCCTTCGGACGGCCTGTGCACAAAACAGGAAATGGCAGGATCAAGGTAATACCCATCTTAAAATAAACATAAATTTCTCTGCACGACAGTTTCAATGTCAGGACATTCCGGAATTGATCAGCAACGTGCTGCAGGAGATCGGAATGAATGAACAATCACTGGATATTGAAATTACTGAGAGTATTGCTATGGAACCAACGAGTATAGCGACACTCAAAAAGCTGACTGAAATGGGCATCCAGACTTCCATAGATGATTTCGGAACAGGATATTCTTCATTGGGATCCCTGAAACGCTTTCCAATCAGCGCGATTAAAATCGACAAGTCTTTTATTAAAGATATTACAGTAAATCCTAATGTTGAAGCGATTATAAAAGCCATTATTATTATGGCACATACTCTCAATATAAAGGTGATAGCAGAAGGGGTTGAAACTGCGGAACAGCTTTCATTTTTACGAAAGTACAGTTGTGATGAGGCCCAGGGATATTATTTCAGTAAACCTCTCCCCACAAAAGAATTTTCAGCTCTGCTAGAGAAATCGATTCATCAGCCGTTAGAAATCACATAAATCAGTTGTGCATCTCAGAATATAATCGTTAGAGATAGAAACTTTTCACCAACATTTTTTTCGATTTTATCTGTAAACCTATTTAGAGGTTACAAAATGACAATTTTTTGACATTTTGGTGATAATATCGGCAATTTGCAATAAATTACTACTAAATATCAGCAGGTTTGATGGGAATGGAATATGCAAGTTATTCAAGTATAAGAAATGAAAAGTTATCGCATTGTCGAATAAAGTAATATGCTAAAAAAGGAGATATTGTGGTGAAGCTTACAAAAATAACCATACACCGTTTTATCATTATCATTGTGATTATCCTGGCATTGGCAGGGTGGACACGACCCTTTCATCCAACCGCAGACAATCTCAATAATGCAGCAAATGATGTAATTCAGGAGAATCCCAATCTTGCAGTGGTGTTATATACTGTCGCAGATGCACTAGATGAAGGGTATATTTATCCTTTAGCATTTGTTACGTCATCGTTTCAGGAACAGTTTATTCTAAAATCAGTGGAGATACCTGAAAAAAATGAGGCAGATATCGATGCATAGTAAGAAAAGTAGTTAGTAATTATTCTGCTTTGTTATTGACTGAAACCGGAATCCTCAATTTTATAGGTACTGCGGATTATTGATAATTTAGATCAATCCTCATCTTGAGAATCACTGTGAATCATTCATAAATAGATAAAAGAGTCAGTTCCGGCCAACTGAGGATAAGAAGATAACCGATAGAATTCTTCATATTAAGCAGATTCAGATGGTTATCACTATTATAACTCCTCACTAATCCCATCTTATCGAGTTTTTGTATCAGGCTGGATTTCATTTATTTATCTGTAGTATCAATGAAGATGAGTAAGGCTTCTTTCTGAATATAAATCAGTCATATTAACAATATAAATTAGGGCTTGATATTGATAATAACTTTTTATTATCTTGATCTCAGAGTGATTTAATCCTGAACCCTTTTTTCTAGAGAGTCAGGGATTCTTGGGAGGGCCAGTTTTGTTGATATTATTATCTTGTCTTCAATATGACTCTGAACGACATCACTGAATATTATAATCTAACATCATTTATAGAAAGTTAATGCACACTGATTTTTATTGATTTCATCACAGATTTATTGCTAAAATGCCTAATCTTACAGGCTCTTTAATAAATATGAAGGACATTAGTTTAATAAATTAATAGTATTTTTTAAATATAGTTCCATAAAATGCGGTATATCTAAATAATGAAATTCATTCGCAAGACATTTGATCGTGCAAAGCAAGAACGGACGAATTCACTTGATGACAGATACAATATTGATATTATAAAGAAGCTAATCTCTCCAGAAAATATAGATTCAAAAAAAGCAATACCAAACCCATAATTACGGGAATCCCGACGCGGAAATATTTGTTTATTATGTGCCCACCCGGTTCGGGTTCCACTGCTTTATGGAAGTTGCTGCAAACATCCCCGGCAGTATCCGCTTTACCCAAGGAGGGCCAATATCTGGATGGTATGACGGATGCGTTGAGGCAATTGTTGTGGGATGCTAATCCAGGTTTTCCCTGGGATGAAATGAAGCGGCGATGGGATAAAGTGTGGGACATGAATAAATCCATTTTGGTAGAGAAAAGCCCTCCAAATTTAAGTCATGCTTCCCAAATTGCCGAGGTGTTTGACCCTGCTTTTTTCATTGTGATGGTGAGAAATCCGTATGCTTTTTGCGAGGGGACTAAGCGCCGGAAAAGGGGTAAATACTCCGAGACTTATCGCGGAACTGCGGAAAAATGGGTTTCGGAAATGAGATGTCAAGTTCGAACCATTCAAGAGGAAGAAAATGTCACTTACTTCATTGGAATTTATCTGCTAAATAAACAAGCTGGAA
>CALZMZ010000018.1 GCA_945788685.1 Thermodesulfovibrionia bacterium
GGGTCATTCACCGGCATGATTGTCGCCTGGCTGAAGTTGTCGTTTTCATCAGAAGAATCTGCAAAATCAACAGAGAGATAATAGGTGTTCTCAGACGATTCATCATCCATGAGGTCCCGAACAGCGATATAAATATCCTTGGGAGAATCAATATAAACGTTCATCGTTATATCTGCCGGAAGCTGACTCCCTTCAGGTGCGTGGTCTGCGTAGAGCCTGACCTTTTCACCTTTCTCATTCTCCTCATACACTGTGACGAGGAGGTCCACGTCGGGCCTGTAGGTGTTACTTGAACAATTGACCTGCAGAACATTGTTCGCTTCAACCGCCTTAAAGTGATACCAGTCCACTTCACCCTGTTCTGCAATGCTCCCGGCAACACTGGAATTCAGAGACAATTCTACTGTTCCTGTATCGCTGTCCTGTTCTTCAGGAACCAGTCCGCAGGCAATGAATAACAGGCTTGCTGCCATGCACATAAAAATATATATCCTTTTCATTGTTATCACCTCTTTCATTGAATTAATGTAAAATCATGGGGCGTAAGAGTGATGTTTTTATTTTCATCCGCTATATTCACCATGACTTCTGCCATCCTGAACAGAGGGACGGCATCCGGATTATCCTCGGGTATTTCAGCAATATAAAAACGGATCAGATTGCTTCCCTCTCCGGACATAGGATTCCATCTCACTGCCCTGATCAATAAGAACTAAACCGTTATCATGAACACTATAGTTGTAACTGTATCTTTCTCTGATTAAAGGATCATCCGATGTCAGGTTTGTATGTTGCTGTACCTCCAGCCAGTCCTCTGAACCATCAAAATCACTGTCAGTCGTATACTGGACCTCTAATGGATTCATACCTGTCAAAAACTCAATACCGTCAGGAATACCGTCACTGTCTGTATCTACCAGATGACGGTTCGTACCTTTCACATACTCTTCGCAGTCTGTGAGACCGTCCATGTCTGAATCAGGCCACAATCCATCAACCGGCACATTACAGGGACTGTCCTGCGCCAGCGGGTCCAGCACATTCCCCGGAGAACTGAGCCGCACCTCAAAATAGTCACTCATTCCGTCATTGTCTGTGTCTTTAATACCCGGATCAGTGCCATGGGTCGCTTCATCATCGTCAATAAGACCATCTCCGTCACTGTCTCTGTAAATGATTTCTATACCGGGCCGCACATTGTAGTTATATGCGACCATGTATTTGATCTTATATTCAACCGTAAGCCTCATATCCACGACATTGATGAAATCAATGGCCTCGGCACTGTCAAAAAGGCGGAACTGTCCTTTGCCTTCATCAGCCATACCCTGAAGCGTTTCTTCTGCCAGCTGTCTGGCCATCTGACCATTTGAGGTGGGAGGAAACATGCCCAGCAGAAGAAAGGTGTGGAAATTAAATCCCCCTACTCCTCTTTGTTCTGCCATATCATACAGATCACTCACACTATTCCATATGTCTGTATTCGGCTGGCTGCCGCCCTGGACATTGGACATGCCGTCGCTCAGGAACACAACAACGTATTTGGTACGGATCAGATTATCCTCATCTTCCCTGTTGATATCGCGTTGTATGTCTGTGTAAATCGCATCGAGGGTCCCGAGATAATCGGTCATCGTATCATTACGCGCCGCATCAAGCACGCGGTTAAGTTCATCAGGATCTTTGGTAAACCCACCACTTCCATCAATCGTCCTGGTCCGCTCAAACACATCATTGTTCCAGAGCATGATCTCAAATGACGTGTTTTCATTACTGTTATACTGGTCGATGAAATCTCTCACCGCATCTATTCTCAGGAAATGAGGGTCTGAACCGGCCATCTGGCCATTGATCGTATCACCCATGCTCAGGGAACAATCAATGGCAAACAGGACCTTGACCGGGAAGTTTATCTCATCAGGGCTTTCTGTCAGGAACGTGCCCTGCAGAGTGACTTTGCTCCGTGCCTGTGTCCGCTCAAGTTCATATCCACCGCACCCGGCAAGTACAAGTAGCAGAAGAGCGAGAACCGCAGCGCAGCATTGATTCCTATGCATTACAGGCATCCCCTTTCCCGTCCTGATCTGCATCAAGCTGCTCCGGATTAGCCTCTGAAGGACAGTTGTCACATGCATCACCGATTCCGTCGCCGTCAACATCATTGTTTTCATAGGTATGGGCGCGCGGACACAGGTCTGCATTTACACTTCCGTCCTCAGGAAATCCGTCGTTATCAAGGTCATTGTCACACACGTCGCCGGCAGTGTCGTCAACCATATAGAAATCACTGTTTTCCTGCCCGGGATTATGCACCATGCTGCAGTTATCTACAGAATCCGGCACCCCATCATTGTCATCATCCTCATCACAGAGGTTGCCGAGACCGTTTCCATCGTAATCATTCTGCAAGGGATTAAAAACCAGGATGCAGTTGTCCTGGGCATTCACAATATTATCTCCATCAATATCTCCGTCACATGCATCACCTGCACCATCGTTATCCGTGTCTGACTGGTCATTATTTGCCATGTCAGGACAGTTGTCACAGGCGTCACCGTGATCATCACCGTCTGAGTTTTCACTCTGATCATTAGGGGTAAAGAAACAGTTGTCCCTTGTATCAACCACACCATCGGCATCCAGGTCTTCCTCAAGGGAGAAGACCGGTCCCAGATCATAATTCACGACAATCGGTCCTCCTCCGCCTCCTCCGCCGCCTGCACCGCCGGCCGGGGGAGCTCCGCACAGATCATCAGGGCATTCATTAAACCATTCATTTGGATCAAAATCCTGTGCCCCTGCCTCTTGACCACCCAATAATATAGATTAAAGCCGCTCTTATGAGCTGCCATCAGTTTTATAAAACATATAAATTGATGTGTCCGTTTTAGAGTATGAAGCAATCACCGGCGAGTCATTGTCATCAAACCAGAGATTATTATAGAGACCGATATCCCCTGTTGAAGCCACGAGTTCCCTGTCAGTCCATAAGTCGTCCTTAAACCGGGCAAGCTTCAGGTTCCTGAGGTCATATCCGCTGTGACTTTCTATCTCATAATATGCAACAGCAGGGAGCCCTGATGAATCAAAAGACAGGCTGGGATATTTCCCGCACAGGACCGAATCATCCACGGTCTGAACAGTCCATGAAGAACCTTCCTGTCCGGCGTACTTCAAATAATGCGTATCACTGCGCCCATCATTACAGTCCGTAATATAGTAAGCCACGCCTAATACGCCCTGGTTGTTCATGCCGGCACTGATTCCCCCTATCTCACATCCGGTTTCTATCCACTCTTTCAACCATGTTCCATCTCCGTTCCTGTGAGCAACTCTCAATCCCTTTGTTAAATCCGGAAGTTCGGCATAGTAAAAAATTACCGGATTATCAGAGCCATCGATTACAATGACAGGGAAATCTCCGGCACGATTCTGAATATTTGGACCGTCATACTCGTTTCCTTCCACGACTTCCTCAACCGTTCCGCTGTCACCCAGCGAACTCCTCTGCTTTTTCACGTAGTACATATCAGGATACTGAAAATTCATGGAGTCACAGCCTTCATAGAGAAACTGATATGCGATATGAACATCTCCATGGGAATCAAAGGCTACAGAAACCTCTGTCCCTGCGAGACCGTCTGTGAACACAGGATTTCTTTCTACAATTCCTGTTGCTCCCGTATACTCCTGCCACAGACCATTTCCCCTTATGCTCAACATGGCGTCTGACTGCTGCTCAGAGCCGCACTCCCGGACCTCTCCTCCCTGATACACAATGACCGGAACATTATTATGATCAAGGGCAAGATCCAGGTTTCTGCTGTTATCGATAGATGCGATGCTCTCAGTCTGAACGCCTGTCTGGATAATTCCCGTATGCGTGTCATGGACCAGATAATGGACATCGTAGGGAGCACTGCTTCCCTGGCTATCAGTAAAGTACGTGATATGGACCTTCCCGTCACTGGCCGGAAATGCCTTCACCCTGGGACTCAGCAGCCCGCCGGCATTGAGCTGCTTAACCGGTGTTTTCTGCCACGTACTGCCGGGAGGGTCATTATCTGGTGGTTCTGAACCGCTGCTGTTCGGTCCGCCTCCGCATCCATAAAGGACAATCATGCTGATTGTTGCGGCAGCAAACAGGTTATAAAGAACTGGTCTGCATATACGTACCATTGATATAAGCACTATATAACTCCTTTGCTTTCGGATGAACAAGATCTGTTGACTCCTCTACGAGCAGTGTGTTGGGAAGGCTTTCGTAAATCATTCGGGCATGCTCTGCGTGTCCGTAATGCTGATAGAGTGCTGCAAGATTTATTTTTGCATCTATCAGTCCAGGGTCCAGTTTCAGGGCCTCTTTAAGTGCATGTTTGGCTTCTTCATCATGCCTGCTGTTCATCCGTGATATAGCGATGACATTATAAAAATTTGCCTTTAAAGGCTCATTCCCGTCCTGCAATTCTTCAATCGCCTTTTGTGCAATCAGCATGGACTGGAGATAATCACCCCTTTCAAGATACCCTCTGGCCAGAGCATGCAGTGTCTTTACATCCCTGGCGTTTTTCATCAGGGTGTCGTGAAGGACTTTCAGTTCAGCATCTACGAGGAATTCTATACCGATCTGAGATGGTGGATGAGAAACTGAAAAAGAGTTATTGTTCCCCTGTCCCCCTGACGTCATGGTGTACTGCGCAGGCTTCTGATCAAATATTTCCCATTTGTGAACAAGCTCATTAAATGTAGTTAAATACTGGTCAGCTTTCTCATCATAGCCCTGTGCTTTGTCATGTATGAGCTTCACGTACTGGGGCTTTTCTTCAGGTGATAATTCAGGAAGCGGCGCCTCCTGAAGAAAGCGGGCAAATTCCCTGTTTATTTCAGAGGCGCGATAAAATGATTTCAGTGCCCAGACAGGTGATTTGAAAGCAACAACATCAAGGTACCCTTTTTCGAGCGTTGCAAGGAGTTTTGATTTGGCAGCTACAACCTTGTTGTCAATGTTGCGTTCAAGCTGCTTTTCCATGTAACTGCGGTATGTCGGGTCCAGAGCATTAAAGGCAATCTGTGTCATCAGGTCTTTCAGATACTCATCCCGACTTCCATACTTACTCTTGTAAGCTTTGCGGGCTTTTTTTCGATATTTGAGAGACTCTTTGTGGTTTCCTTTTTCAAAATACGCTACAGAGAGTAACGCATCTGCCTTTATCCTTGCTGACACTGTGAGATCGCTTCTGATGTTTTTAAGAAAATCATAGGCGTCCGCACGTTTCCCGGACTGCCTGAAATTATCAAACATGGAAAAGGCAATCTTATCCTTCTCTTCCCCCTTCTTTTTCATGCGCTCCAGAATCCGTCTGTAATCCCTGTTCGAGAGGTCGTGCTGACCAAGTCCTTTTCTGATCTGTGCCGCCTTTATCAGAAAGTCACCGGCATTGTCATGGCCGGGAAACCTCTCTGTAAAGACTTCCAGATATTCTGCAAGCATCCGGAACTGTGAAATCTTTAATGAGGAGTCGATCATGATTCCAAGCATATCTTCTGTGTTTGAAGAGCCGGAAGATGCTGAAATGAGTTTCCCGCCTGTAGCAAAAAGTGTTTCGAGGTCTCCTTTCTCCCTGCTCGAGGCAATGAGTGTGTTAAGGACCTGCTCTCCGAGACCGGTTGATTTTTTCTCTTCAACATAATCAACCAGTGTTGATTTGCCCGTTTCCCAGTCATCCATTGCAGCAACTGTGAAGGAAGATACGATCTTTGATTCAGACGCATGTACAATCTTTCCTACCTCAGCTTTCAACGTCTTATCATTGATGCTGCTGTCATTGAGTATCTTTTGACCGAAATTGATAAGTCCCTCATAATCTTCCTTAAGATTGTAGGCATCAAGGGTTAAATGAATCGCGGCTTTGGCTGGTTTACCGTTCGGGTACTTTTTAATAAATGCAATGAATTTATTGATCGCTTCATCGTATTTGCCTTCATCATAGGAAATCCAGGCTACATTAAAGAGCAGGTCAGGGACTCTCGGGGATTGAGGAAACTGACTTGCATATTGAGTACCCACCGTTGTAATGCCGCCCCTTGCAAACGCTGCCTGATAATAATTGAGCTCCTCTTTCTGTTTCAGGGCTTTATAGTAAGATGAGGCTGCGCTATAGAGCATCTCTTCTTTCTGTTCAGTCTTCAGCAGGTCTCTGTCCGCAATTTTTTCATACATCTTGCCTGCTTCAAGGTAGTGGCCGGATGAAAAAAGGGCCTCTGCATAATTGTCTTCCATTTCGTCGAATGCAGGACTTTCTTCAAAAAAAGACAGGTATACATCATAGGCATCTGCAGCCCGCCTGAATTCAGGGAGAGATTTCGTTTTCCTTGCCCGGTCATGCATATGCGTTACAATGTTCCGTGCATAGAGCTCAAAGTCAGTCATGTTTTTTTCTTTTTCTGCATCGGGCGTATGTACAGAATATTTTTGACTCCTGAGTGCCATGACAATAGCATGAATGTCCCTGTCAGCATTTTCATATGTATCGAGGGCCTGGACACAGTCAAATATATGGCGTGCATAGGCAAGCAGTTTATCCGCTGACTGTTGAAGCCCTGAAAGATGCCGGTAGAGCACGGCAGCATTGTCCCATTTCTTCTTTATGTAATATCTATAGGCAAGCTTCTCTAAGACCGCAGTATAGACCGGCCTTGACCAGGCGAACTTTTTAAAATAAGCGATTGTCTCACCGGGTTTCTTATCCTTGTACACTTCTGTATAGCAGTAAGCCATATCAATCAGGGATGCAAACCGTATATCTACCCGCTTATACGTATCAATTTCAAGATCACCGTCAGGAGCGCTTTTGATAGACTCTTCCAGAAGCCTGAGTGCCTCATTAAACTCTGAATTATTAATATGGACCCATGCCAGTTTATAGCGGGCAACTGAGACAGCCGGGCTTCCGGGATGTCCGAGAACAGCCTTGTAATGTTTTTCCGCTGCCGGAAGGTCCATTTGATTTACATAATAATCGCCAAGTAACAGATGGGATTCAGGAACATAATCACTGTCTCTGTGCTGCTCAATGATGGATATATAATGCGTGACCATGCTATCGAGTTGTCCGGTTTCCCGGTATTCATGGGCCATAAAGAAGTGGACCTTGTCCCGTGATTCAAAATCCAGGAAGGTATCCAGGATTCTCTGGTATATTTCAATTGCCTGGTTTTTGAATAACCTGGATTCGTACTGGGTCAGAGAGTTTTGCGGACTGTCTGATTCGCTGCTTCTGAGAAAATACGTGATACGTGACCGTTCGATATACAGCTCTGCAAGACGAAGATAGAGTTCAGGGAGGTATGGCCTGTTTCTTGATCTGTCAATCAGTGTCTTTGTGTTCCTGATTGCCATATCCGCCTTTCTGTTGTCCTGTCTGAGTTTCTCAACAAATTTCACCTGTTCTTCTGCTGTATTCTTTTCTTCATATCCATATGTGTCTTCGCTGGCACCCCTGGCAGCAAGAGCCAGGATGATGAGCAGCGTAAGGATGATGCTGCATGCTGTCTTTTTCATGAACTCCTTTTTAATCATTTAAAAAAAATATCCCATTCTTCTGATTGATTGCATTTATCCGGCAGTATCACGTTGTAATCATCCAGTTCATCAGTCCAGAACTCTCCCTGAAACGGATACCCCACCCTGCTTCGCATGCCCGGACCATCATCTTTGGAAAAAGCTTTGTCTTCCCTGTAATGGAACTGGTTGACCCGTTGATACATGTCCAGACCTATCTCATATTCGATAAGATGGGCCTCTTCTTCATACTGCAACAGGTCATTGGCCATGTCTTCATATTCTTTTCTGACCAGGTCCTGAAGTTCCTTCACTGTTTCCTGAATCTGCAGGCTGTAGATCTTATCGATATAATCAAAGAGGTCTTTTTGAGAAATCTGTTTTCCCTTTTCCCGTTCTTTTTCGAGCAGGAGAAGGAATCTCCATGTTTCATTGATCTGTTTTTTATTCAGAATGACCTGCAAAAGGTCCTCGTTGTCAGTTACCTTATCACGTGCATAAATCACTCTTAATGAATCGCTGTAGTGACTATTGAATTCTTCAACAACTGATAATGCCTTTTGATAGTGACAGACAGACTTGTAAATGAAAGACTTCAGTATGTAGTATTCGGGAGTGAAGAAATTCTGAAATGACGGGGCCTGAAATGCATAGAGCAGACCCATGGCCTTTTCATTATCTCCATTCCGGTAGTGGGTCCATGCCCTTTCCATAAGATTCCTGGCCTGGTCAAGCATGGGTTTGTCGATCTGCCCGTACATGAAATCAGCTTCCCTGAATTCTCCCTTTTCATAGAGAAGACGTGCAAGGGTCTTTCGCACATCATTTTTAAAATCATCTGACTCAAGCGGGCCTTTCAGGACCTCCTTCAGCAATACAATGGCATCATCGATCCTGTCCTGATATATGCTGTAGAGCGCCTTCTGGTACAGGTATTTGTAAAAGTAGTAGGACCCCGGTGTTATCTTTTTAAAATGGTCTGTTCCCCACTGATCAAAACCATGCTCCCAGTCAATCACTCCCTGGTGGAAATGAATGAAATCCGATAAATGCTGTTCAACGAACCCATATTCATGGCCGCTGAGGACCTTACGGGTGACAATCCCGCGGTCATATGGCAGAGTACGTGACACGTGCTCAATCATTTCCAGGGAATATGATACGATCTTCGGATCTGGTTTCCTGGCCACAAGATGTGAAAGGAGGTCAACCGAAGCATGGGAGAAGCCGAGCTTTCGTAATGAAAGACCAAAGAAAAACTCTGCCCATTCATAATCCAGTTGATCAGGAGAATTTACTTTCAGATATGCATAGAGCAGTTCACTGGCTTCCATGTACTGCTTGTCCTGAAAGAATGCATATCCTTTTCTGAATGCATCACTGTCACCGGCTTTGTCCGTCTGATCCAGGGTAATGATTAAAGCTGCCTCGTGCTGCACGGCTTCGGTATGACCGGCACACAGGATCAGCAGCAATAAAACTGATAATAGTTGTTTCATTCTTATCATCTCAGCGTTACCTCAGATACTTCTTAAGTTTTTCCATGGTCTCATCTTTTTCTTCCTTGCGGGCAGACAGATTAAACCGGTATCCCAGGCTGAAACCAAACCAGAAGTTATTAATGGTCTTGTCTCCCCTGAAATTTACCCAGTCCCTTAATTCAACATTCAACGCAATATTTTTATTTACGAATATTTTCTGACCCAGTCCGAGACTTACGGATGGCGCGATCTCATTTTCCGGATCTCCTACGCTGAACTGTTTTTCATATATCACAGCACCGCCGCCTGCAAACAGATATGTCTCATGATTGATCACAGACCGGTCCCTGAAAATGTCCTTACCATAGAGGGGTTTTAATACAAGATGAGAATGGACAGCATACTTTGGCTCTCTTATGACCGTCGGTGTAACGCCAAAGCTGTCTTCAAGGTCCTGTTTCAGGTCTTTGTCCCGGTTGAAGACATAGTGACCTCTTGCAATTTCCCAGGCAAAGAGTTCGTTAAAATGAAGCGTATATCCGAGACTCAGCGGAAATACATTATAGAAATCATCATTGGATATATAACCGGATCCCAGACTGATTTCATGGCTACGATGAAACACCCTGCTCTGAATTGCAGAGACATGACCTTCCCTGTTCTGCTTTTCACAAAAACCGTTATCAGCAAGACCGGCTATCAGTAACGTAACCAGGATTACTATATGCAATACTTTCATTCAACGACCTCCTTAAAATCCCACAATGTCAAAAACAAAGGGGTATGAAACAATAACTTCCGTATTTGTTGGTTTTGGAAACTGCCAGGATTTTATCGCCCTCTTGATACATGAGTGGATGCTGTCTGACTTGACAGACGATGTCTTGATGCCCACCTCTCCGACCTTTCCTGACAGCATGATCTTCCATTCAAAGACAATACTGCCTGCCAAAGATGGATTTCCCATAAGTGCATTTTCATAACAGTAGCTCACTTCATCCATGTGCTGGTCTATTACCCGTTTGACCGCTTCACGGCTCATACCACCGTGAATGCGGACGTTATTATCAAGCGCTACCGACACCATACCCTTGACTCCCTTGTGTCCTGCTGTTCCTTCATTCAATTCCGCGATCCTGCCTTCGCCTTTTGTACCTGCACTTCTCAGCACCTGACTGGACCCCCGTGTCTTCAACAAATCACCGACAGGCAGTTCGATTTCCGGGCTGTCCAGTTTATCGGCAATACCGGACACCCTGAAATTATCTGCATTCATACGCGGTGAAGAAACAGTATCCAGATTGGTGACCGACGCCAGCGCTTCTTTCGGTTTGATGCCGGTGCTGGCACCGATCAGACCAAGTATTCCTGCCTGCTTGATATTCCGTTTCTTAACATTTCCTTTTTGTGCTGCAGTCTTTGTTCTGGACTTTACAACCTTCTTCTGTTTTGGAGCCTTTTTCAATTTCTTTGCTTTCTTAATTACAGGCTTTTCTGTCTTAAGCTTCTTTTTTGGGGGCTTGGCTGGTTCCGGCCTGCTGAGTTTTGCTGTATCAATATGGACAAAGCGTGACTCAGGGGCTGTCTGGTTCTGCTTTTGGGGCAGTGAGACAAACAGTGCAACCAATAACATGAGAACAATATGAAACCCTGCCGAGTGTAAAAGGCTTTTGTGAAATCTCTTTTCCTGTTGCGGAGCGGCTGCAACGTTAGGACTTTTCGACCTGATTACTCTTCTGAGCAGATAGCTGTAGTGATCATCAGTTAATATGACCGTACCTTTTTTTGGTACTGCCGATCGATAAATTTCCTTTCTCCTGTTATGCACATTTTCAGAAGTACATAAATCTGTAACATTAATGTCCGTTGCATCACTGCTGCAAAGCTGTCCCCTGAATCGATCTGTAAAATAGAAATAACATCCATGACTGTTTTTATTCTCTGCCAGGCAAAATTTTCTTTTGCCATTCATGGAATGATATTTCTCCTGCTCATCGAGAAAACAGATATCGTAAATATGGTCATCTCTGAACTTTATGATCTGAAGGGCAATAAGTCCGGTTACCGAATCAGTATTAACCTGTCTGGGTTCCATCAACCTGTCTCTGAGAAACAAAGGCAGATCTCCTTTGTCATCTTCGTCATCTTCGTCATCTTCTTCTGTTTCTTCCTCGCAAGCAAATGGTTCAGATTCAATCTGCTGAAATTGCGTTTCGATCTCATGCAGGTATTCTTCAGTAACAGTATTATTAGTTTCAGGGACTGCGGTCTGGTTCATCGAGATCGGTTTTTCATTTTGTTCCGGTTCGATCAGGATGTCATTTTGTGCTTTATCTCTTTCTAATATCTCAGGCTCACTCTCTTCTTCAACGAACTCTGCAGAGTTTTTATCAGTAACAAAAGGAATGATCTCACTTTCTATCAGACGTTCCCTGTCCAGGGTACTCGCTTCTTCAGAACGGCTTTCACTCTGACACAGAAATGAAGGACCGGTATATTCTTCTGCAGGCTCATCATGAATGTCCGCATCATGCTCTGATATCACATCCTCAGTAATCGATTCACTTTCTTCCAATGGAGTATTCCGTGAGAGATGATTGTCCGATGCAGTCAGAGCAGCGTTTAATGATGAGGGTTTCTGAATCTTTACTTTTATGGTATAGGAGCCTATCTTCACGAAATCAAGAGGCCCCAGCCTGCGTGTTGTTACAAGCTCTTCGTTTACGGTTACCCCCTCATTTACGCATATATCAAAGACAGTAATTTCATTGCCGGTCAAATAAAAGACTGCCTGAACATCAGCAATTGTTTCATCTTCAAGGACTATATCTGCTTTTGCGTGCTTTCCTACGGAGACTGATTGTTGAGCAAAGCAGTCCCATCCAAGCAGTTTCTCCCCCTGATAAACAAAACATGCAACAACAGCACTTTCCCGGGTTATCGGCTGTTCTGTTTTGAGTTCTTTTGCTGACTCAAGCATGATTCGTATTCCACCGTACTATTTTTGAAGTTATATGTATGCCTGTCATGATCTGCTTATTCTTCAATATTGCTTCCCTTCAATGTTTCAACCGGGAAATCTTCCATAATTTCATCTCGAAAGTTTTCCCGGCTATTCAGCATGCTCTTGATCTCGCTTTTTTTCCGTTTAAGAAGATACACTGCCCCGGATTTAATTGTCTGTCCCATGATAAAGGCATTTCCAAAGTCAATCCGTTCCAGCAGCTCGGTGTTATCTCCCTGCAGATCGTTTTCCCCCTGCGATGTACCCTCCTGCACAATTCCTTCTGCCAGTGAGACAAACAGCATGGTTATTAAAATAAGTGTCCCGATGAAATATCTCATTTCAGTACTCCTTCTTTCTTTAAAACTGCGAACTGAAAGTCAGGAAAGCCTGCCATAACAGCTGTCTTCATGATACTGTTGATGGTTTTGAAGGGAATATTCCTGTCACAGAAGAACAATATATGGTCTCCTTTTTTGCCATCTTCCAACACCCTGTCCATCTGCTCGCGGTAGAAACTGAGTTTCCTGTAAAGGTCAGAATCTTTCAGCCTGTCCTTCCTGAGCCCTTTTACCCTTCCGTTCTCCAGTTTCGCAACAACCGTGTCATTGAGTTTCAGGTTCTCTTTGGACAAAACCATTTTGATCGTCTCGTTATAATCCATCTTTGCCGTAGATTGAGGCAGGTCCAGCTCTTTGTCCAGGTTCATTGTCTCGGGCTTATCAGAGAACGAAAAAAGCAGGAATATTAACACAATGGTAAACATGTCCATCATGGCCGTGATCTGCAGCTTTGGAGTCACAAACTTACTGGATTGTTTTTTCCTTTTTCCTAGTGCCATTGAGATATCTCCTACCCTACCCTTCCCGAAAGGACCACATTGGGGAACAAAGCAGGACTGGTTTGTGAATAACGTGCAGCATCCATTGCCTGAATAATTGTATCGTATACAACATCCTTGTCCGGGATAATGATGACCGTATCACTCTGAGGATAGCTTTCCTTGATTTTCTGAAGAACGAGAGTCATCTGATCAAACCGATACTCTTTTTGCTTTTCGTTCTTTATCTGATACTCCAACTTCTTTAGTTCTTCATTAAGAACAGCTTCTGAATTAGCAGTTAACTGGATCCTGTTTTTCTTTATCTCCGCAATGACCGTGACTTTTCTATTTTTCTCCGCTGCATCACTCACTACTGATTCACCCTGAACAGGAGCTGATGTGTTAATAGCTTTCAGATGAAAAAAGGAGGCCGACATAAGTAAAAATGGAATGAGCACCAGAAACATGTTCATGATCGGTACCATATTTACCTCAATCTCTTCTTCTGTATGTCTTTTACGCCGCGTTAATCTTGACATAGTTTTCATCCCTTCTTTTCAAAGAGGAAAGAGCATTAAAGAGCCTGAGCGACTTCTCCTCAAACTGCTCAATCACGTGGTCACCCCTGTTGTTCAGCACGTAATAGCCAATGAGACAGGGAATCGCCACAATCAGGCCAAAGGCAGTCGTGAACATGGCCACGGATATGCCGTGGGCCAGTATCTCCTGTTTTGCTGCTGCATCGGCATTACTTACGCCCTGGAATGCTGTTATAAGTCCCACAATCGTCCCGAGCAGTCCGAGTAAAGTAGAAATATTGGCAAACAGGGTCAGATAATTTATCCCGGCTTTAACCCGAGGAATTTCTTTCATGATGTTTTCTTCAAGGGTCAGTTCTATCTCCCTGTCTCTTTTGTCTGACTTGAGCAGGCCTGCTTTGAGTATTCTCCCAAGAGGGTGTTTTTCAATTTTTGAACATTCCTCAAGCGCCCCGTGGTAATTGAACCTTTCAAGAAGAGTAATAATCTTTTGAAATGATTTATCAAAATTAATCTTGAGTCTCAGAAAGAGAAAGCTGGCCCGCTCCAGAAATAATGCCAGTGCGACAATGGACAGGGCCAGAATGATATACATGAAAAAACCTCCGCTCTGAAGTAATGAAAACATGAATTGCCTCCTTTTAATTTGGTTTGTTAAATGTCATCGTCATAAAGACGGTTCGTTTCAAATCGATTATAAAAATTTACAATCATTTCTCAATTGCCGATGTGATTGAAATCACTGACTATTCAGAAATATATAAAAAACAGAGGGAAGTCATTAATTAAGTTGAAATTTCTTTATGAAAAAAAACATTATTTTTTTGATGGGACATGCAGGAAGTCAGGTCTGGAATCAGTTGTATAAATAGTTACTAAAATTCCGTTGTGCTTCAATTGTGAAATGACAACTTAAAATAATGCGATCATCTAACCAAATATTAATTACTGATAATTGATAATAACAATCCGGTATTTTATACTTGTCTTAAAAAGGACAAAGGCTATCATGATAAAGGTCGCAACAGCAGAAGAAATGCAGAATATTGACCGGATTACGATTGATAAGTTCGGTATCGCCGGAACAGTGCTTATGGAGAGAGCCGGACTCGCTGTTGTAGAGAAAATAAATGAGCTTTATCCCGGAAAAAGAATAGTAGTTTTATGTGGCAGCGGTAATAATGGAGGTGACGGTTTTGTTATCGCCAGGGAGTTACATAATCAGGGAAGAAAAGTTGAAGTCTATATCACTTCAAGCCCTTTAAAGTTAAAAGGAGATGCAAAGACCAATTATTTTATCGCCAAGAAATTCGGGGTCACTGTGTTTCCCGCAAAAAAATTCCTGCGCAGACGTTTTTCAGCACATTACCTGATCATCGATGCCCTGCTTGGAACAGGTCTCAGTAAATCAGTTAATGCACCACTATCTGATGTCATAAACAAGGCAAACCGGCTTCCCTGTCCTGTTATTTCAGTTGACTTACCTTCCGGTATTTCTTCTGATACAGGCCAGATAATGGGCACTGCGATCAAGACAAACACTACTATAACCTTTGGGCTGCCCAAAAGAGGCCACCTGATCTATCCGGGGGCAGAATGCACGGGTCAGTTATTTGTCGAGGATATCGGATTTCCTGGCTCTCTCATCAGTTCAGATAAAATCAAAATCAATTTATTCCAGTCAAAAGACGCAACTTCGCTTCTTCCTGCCAGATCACAATCTTCTCATAAAGGCATGTATGGCCATGTCCTTGTGGTTGCCGGTTCAAGGGGCAAAACAGGGGCAGCACTGATGGCAGCTAAGGCATGTTTAAAGGCAGGTGCCGGATTGGTAACAATAGGGACCGCAGAAACAGTTGTTAACTCAATGCAGTCTCGAGTAACAGAAGAAATGATAATGCCCCTTGATGATAAGGGAAATGGGACCATTTCATATAAAGCCGCCAGTACTGTATTAAATTTTCTGGACTCCAAAGGGAAAGTTCTCGTAGTAGGTCCAGGTCTTTCTGTTGATGATGAAATTACAAAATTAGTAATTGAATTGCTGGTTAATTCAAAGGTACCTGTTGTTATAGACGCTGATGGTCTGAATGCATTGGCCCATAAGACAGGAATTCTCAATAAAAGTGAGGTTCCTGTCATCCTCACTCCTCATCCCGGTGAAATGCGCAGACTTGAGGGGCTGATCAACAAAAGCAGCCTGGACAGAATTACAAGAGTAATATCTTTCTCAAAAAAGCATAAGGTTTATCTGGTCTTAAAAGGTGTCCCTACGGTTACTGCAACACCTGACGGAAATGCTTATATTAATTCGTCAGGTAATCCCGGAATGGCCACAGCAGGTTCAGGTGATGTACTGACAGGCATGATCGCATCTTTCCTTGCCCAGGGTCTCACTCCTCAAGATGCAGCTGCACTTGGTGTTTATATTCATGGTCATGCCGGTGATACGGCTGCAGTTAAAAAAGGCCAGCAGTCCATGGTTGCGTCTGATATTATTAAAGAACTTCCCGGGGTTTTCAGATCAATAATGTAATGTTGAAAATGTTAACTTGCTGTGATTACACAGCTCGGCACAAAGGCACAGAGGCACAAAGGCACAGAGTTTTAATAACAATATATGAGAATTTATTAATCTTTATTTCACTTTGTGCCTTTGTCCCTTTGTCCCTTTTTCCCTGTCTCCCATATCCCTTTGCCCCTGCAAAACTATAAAATGGAACACATTATCCACTCTCCGAATATTAGTCAAACAGGTATCAGGGCTTTTTTTACTACAAGACATTTTTCCGAAAATCATAGAAGCATAAGAGAAGCCCTGCTTGGGGAACCAAGCATTGAAAATAATAAGCTTTACATGCCTGTACAAAAACATACAAGCAACGTCCATGTGCTTGAGATGAATCTTGATCCTGTTATTGCTGATGCAGTTATTACAGACAGAACAGATGTATTAATCGGAGTTATTGTCGCAGATTGCGTCCCTGTCCTCGTTTATGATCACGTCAGAAGAATCATTGGAGCTGTTCATGCAGGCTGGAGAGGAACAGCAGGCGGGATACTTCAGAAAACATTGCAAAAGATGAAAGATAGATTTAATACACAGCCTGAAAATATCCTGATCGCAATCGGACCGAGCATTGGAAAATGCAGTTATGAGGTTGCTATTGACGTTAAAGATGCAGTCGGGAAAATAACAGGACAAGGCAACTATTATGAGACCAGGGAAGATAAATTCATGATGGACCTTGCAGAAGCAAACAGGCTTCAGGCATTAAACTCGGGAATACCGGAAAGCAGCATCTGGAAGTCAGAAGACTGCACTTACTGTAATCCTGCCCAATATTATTCTTACAGATACTCAAAAGAAACTGCGGGAAGACAGGGCGGTTTTATCGGAATGTGGTAATATATCGGAAGAATTATAACACTATGGAGGTCTTATGCTTAATGCCAGAGATATTATGACAAAAGATGTAATAACAGCAAAAAATGACACCACTATTGAGGAACTTGCCAGGCTTCTGATTGACCATAAAATCAGCGGTGTACCGGTCATTGATGATGATAACAAATTAATCGGAATCGTCACTGAAAATGACCTCATTAAAAAGAACAAACGATTTCATATTCCTACGATAGTACGCCTGTTTGACGCATATTTCCTTCTTAACTCGGGTAAAGTTGAAGATGAGATAAAGAAAATGGTGGCCACCACTGTCGGTGAGATCTGCACCAAAAAGGTCCTTACAATAGCGGAAGACACCACTCTTGAGGAAATCGCAACTATAATGGCTGAAAAGCATATTCATCTATTACCTGTTTTAAGAGATAACGAAGTGGTAGGCATAGTCGGCAAGGCAGATGTGGTCAGGTCCATGACAGGATGAGGCTTCAGAGCAAAAGCGAAAATGAAACAATACATTTCGGGCGGCGATTGGGAAAGAAACTGAAAGCCGGAGATGTTGTCTGTCTTTATGGAGAGCTTGGAGCAGGTAAAACAACAATTACAAAAGGAATCGCTTCTTCTTTTGGTATAAAGGAACGGGATATAACAAGCGCCAGCTTTACCATAATCGCAGAGTATGATGGTAACATTCCATTCTATCACATAGATCTTTACAGGATAATAAACGGCGAGGCCCCGGAATTGGGACTTCATGAATATTTCAGAGAAGATAGTGTATCCGTGATAGAATGGGCTGAGAAAGCTGATAATGAAATTCCGGATACGAGCATAAAAGTGAGGCTTAAACACACAGGAGATGATGAGAGGGAAATAGAACTGGAAGGTGTGGATCTTTGAAACGAATCGGAATTATTGTAAAAAGAGGCGAGCCCGCAACAGTCAAGGCAACAGGCGAGCTGATGAAAATGCTTAAAGGGAGGGACGTCAAATTTTTCGTTGAAACAGAAGCAGCCACATCTCTGAACATGAAGGGCTATTCCAGGAAGAACATTCCTTCAAAGTCAGATATTATTATTGTATTCGGCGGAGACGGTACGGTCCTGAGTGCAGCCAGGCAAATAGGTGACAAAGGAATCCCTATTTTAGGCATTAATATGGGCGGCCTTGGTTTTATTACAGAGTTGAGAAAGAATGAAGTACGTAAAAATATTAATATGATTTTTTCCGAAAACTGCTGTTACGAAGAAAGAATCATGCTGCTTGCAGATGTTTACAGGGGAAGAAAAAGGATTATTCAACATAACGCTCTTAATGATGTTGTTCTCAATAAAAGCGCTCTTGCCCGGATGTTCAATCTGGACATTGATATCAATAAACAGCATGCGACAACTTTCAGACTTGATGGATTAATTATTTCATCGCCAACCGGCTCAACAGCTCATTCCCTCTCAGCAGGCGGCCCTATTCTTTATCCAACTCTTGAAACTTTTTTAATGACGCCCATATGTCCGCATTCACTGACAAGCAGGCCCATTGTATTGCCAGATACTTTTACAATCGATATTAATGTCAAGGATGGAGATGATGTATATTTAACACTTGATGGCCAGGAAGGCTTTCCTTTAAAAGTTAAAGACAAAATACGAATAAGAAAAGCTGATTACAATACAAAATTTCTTGTCCTTCATGACAGGGACTATTTTAAACTGTTGAGAACGAAACTCAAGTGGGGTGAATAAATCCGGGACAGACTATAGAATGGTAAAAAGAGAAATTACTGAAAAACTGATTAAGGCGATAGAAGTTTACGAAGAACTCGGCTTTACATATTTACCCCTGAAGCAGGACAGATTCATTGAACTTATCAAGAGCAAACCTGTCTACGCTGTTTCTGAAACACATGCTGATACTGTTTCAGAACCTGAGTCTGCCCTTTCAATTAATAAGGACCAGGCTCTCACTCAGCTCAGGGAGAAAATAGGCGACTGCACAAGGTGCAAGCTTCATAAGGAGAGAAAGAACATTGTGTATGGTGAAGGGTCTTCTGACGCACGCCTGATGTTTATCGGCGAAGGACCTGGCAGAGATGAGGACATTCAGTCCCGCCCATTTGTTGGAGAGGCAGGTAAGCTTCTTACAAGACTGATAGAAAAAATGGGCATGAAACGTGAGGATGTGTATATTGCTAACATAGTCAAATGCAGGCCGCCTTTTAACAGGGACCCGGAAGAGGATGAAATTGCCACCTGTAAACCCTTTGTGGAGCGACAGGTAGAGATAATCAACCCCAAAGTCATCATGAGTCTGGGCAGGGTATCTGCACAATCAATACTTGGCATGAAAATGCCCATAGGCAGAATGCGTGGGAATTTTTTCAGTATTAATGATACTCCACTTATGCCTACATTTCATCCTGCTTACCTGTTGAGAAATCCCAAAGACAAATGGCTCGTCTGGGATGATGCACAAAAGGTATTGGAAAAACTGAGAGATTGATATGGAGGTTTTATGAAAAGATTATGGGCCCCGTGGAGAATGGAGTATATTCTTGATGATAACAAACATAACTCATGTCTGTTCTGCGATGTTTCAAAAAAAGAAAAAACCAGGGTCAATAAAACAAAAGACAAAAAAAACCTCATACTCCACAGGTCAAAAAATTGCTTTATTCTGTTAAACAAATACCCATACAACAGTGGTCACTTAATGGTCGTCCCCTACTTTCACACCTCGTCCTTTGAGGGTCTTGATGATGATGTTCTTTTTGATCTTATAAAAAATGTTGAAAAATCAACAGGCATTCTCAAGCAGGTCCTTCGCCCTGACGGTTTTAACATGGGTCTGAATTTCGGCAAGGTTGCCGGGGCAGGCATGGAATCTCATATGCATATACATGTGGTGCCGCGATGGACAGGTGATACCGACAGCATGCCTATCATTGCGGAGACCAGGGTTATGCCTGAACATCTCAAAAAGACATACAATAAACTGGTCAAGGTCTTTGCAAAGGGGTAAACATCGGGAACTGTATTCTCCGGATTTTTTTTGAATATATGGTTTTGTTCTTTATTCGCTTAAAGCTCTTTGATTAATTTTATTAGTTAATAATAGTTATAACCGACATCCATGTGCATCAGGTAAAAATTATACCCCATATTTCCACAATACCAGCGTGATTCTTAAAATTACAGTAACATTCCTTTTTTACCATGAATTTTTTTATTAATTTCTAGAATTCATATATAATTTATGTTATACTTATAAGTTGTATGTCCGGAGGATCAATTATATGAAAGAAAAAGACGTATTCGATGAATTAATCGAAATAGGTAAGAAACGCGGGATGCTTACCTATGATGAAATAAATGATGCACTGCCATCGGAATTTTTTACTCCTGATGAAATAGAAGAGTTAATGGATCTTTTAGGCGATATGGGCGTAAAAATAGTGGACAGTGATGAATCCGCTCCTCTTGAAGAAGTAGCTACTCCCGAATATGAAAAGACAGAGGATCTTGTACAGGCCTATTTCCACTCCATGGGAGATATCTCGATCCTTACAAAGAGTGAAGAAGTCGAGCTTGCTAAAAAACTTGAAGAAGGCAAGGAGATAATTGGAGAGATTATTAAAACCCTTGCTATAACAAAACGGATCGAAAAGGACCTTGTCGAAAACGAAGAGAACCAGGATATGGAAGAAGACGAGAAAATGAATTATATTCTCGAATCCACCCTCTTCAGACTCGAAACAATGGTTGAAGTAATAAATGATTTCAATGATGAAATATTTCAATACGGTGAGTCGCTTGCTGAATTAAAGGTTCTTATCAAATATGAAAAAAGCAAAAAACGCGTCAGGGCCGCTGTGCTTTTGGAAATGGAAGAACTTTCAGACAGGGCCCAATCTGTTTTTAAAAGAATAGAGTCTGAAGTAGGCATAAAACCGGACCAGATCCTCTCAATGTGGGAGAGAATCAGCAGAGTACAGGCGTTTGTGCTTGAAGCAAAAAATGAACTGATCACACGTAACCTCAGGCTTGTTGTAAACATAGCAAAAAACTACGTAGGGAGAGGACTTCCCCTTCTTGACCTTATTCAGGAAGGCAATATCGGACTGATGAAGGCAGTTGATAAATTCAAGCATGAAAAGGGTTTCAAGTTCAGTACTTATGCAACCTGGTGGATAAGACAGGCTATTACCAGGGCACTTATTGATCAGACTAAAACGATCAGGGTGCCTGTTCATATGATGGAATTTTATAACAGGGTCACAAAAGCGTCCAGGGAGCTTACCCAGGAACTGGGCAGAGAGCCTTCTGACGAAGAAATAGCCGGGAAACTCATTGTCCCAACCAAAAAGGTTGAAGAGGTATTCAGGGCTATTCAGGACCCCATTGCTCTTCAGACTCCGGTTGGCGATGAAGATACAGAACTGGAAGACTTCATTGGTGACAAGAACAGCCCTTCTCCTTACACAGATGCAGAAAACAATGAAATATCCGGATATATTAAGAAGGTTCTCGGCACACTGACACCAAAAGAAGAAAAAGTGATCAGAATGAGATTCGGTATTGGCGTTGACAGGGACCATACTCTTGAAGAAGTGGGAAGACACCTGACAATCACAAGAGAAAGAGTTAGGCAGATAGAAGCCAAAGCTTTAAGAAAGCTGAAGCATCCCAGCAGGTTAAAGGCACTTAAGGCATTGGTCAGTACATAAATACTGAACCTGCATGATTAGACATACGTAAGTCCATTTCATGTTGCTTTTTAAGTATAAATTGTAAACACCACATAGATTGCCACTTATATAATAAATTATTACCATTAATTATCAATAAGTTAGCACAATCTCATACTGGACCATCTTATCCACTTGATATTATTATCCTTTAAAAGCTATTATTGACAAGAAGTTCATGCTATTACTCGAAGTAATAATGCGAAAATAATTATCGTCAGGTGTAATCTCGGCACTTACTCCTGTTTTATCTGATTTTCACTAATAAGATGATAAATCTTCTGAAGAGTCACATGATTTTGTACAGAAACGCTTTAATATCCTCAACTTGTATCGTCCTATTATTATTATTTGTAACTACTGCAGCTGCTCAGCAATGCACTGACAATGATCTTGACGGCTATTTTAAGGAAGGCGGCATATGCGGTTTAATTGATTGCAATGACAATGATAAGACCGTCTTTCCTGGTGCATCAGAATTATGTGATGCCAAGGATAATAACTGTGACGGAAAACTTGATTTCACAACTGATGTGGACAGGGATGGTGATGGTGTGCCCATGTGTGCTGAAGATTGTAATGATAATAATCCGCACATCTCACCTGAGGTACAGGAAGGTCCCTATGATCGTATTACCTGTAGTGACGGGATTGACAATGACTGTGATTACAGGATTGACATGGCTGATGAAGATTGTATAAAAGAGTGTAAGGATAATGACGGTGACGGTTTTGGAAACCCCGGATTGATCATCTGTGCTAATGGGCCTCTCACTGACTGTAATGATAGTGACGCCAGCATACATCCGGAAGCAGCGGATAATAGCTGCAATAATATTGATGAAAACTGTGACGGGTATAATGATGAAGGCTATGTAAACAGCATAACTGAGTGTGGTCAGGGCATATGCTCATCTTCCGGATTATTGATATGTTCTGATGGTGTTGAAATTGATACCTGCTCTCCTGGAGAAGTTTTCTCAGAAGGACCTGCCGGCAATTCAACATGTTATGACAATGTTGACAATGATTGTGATGGTGTAATTGATTCAAATGACACTGATTGTGTAAGTCCTTGCATTGATAATGATGCTGACGGATATGGAAATCCCGGAGTGATAACCTGTGACAATGGTCCTCTTGCTGACTGTAATGATAATGATGCGTATATACATCCGCATGCCCTGGACAATAACTGCAACAATATTGATGAAAACTGTGATGGATATTATGATGAAGGCTATATAATCACAGTTACCGAATGCGGTCAGGGTATATGCTCATCATCGGGATTATTGACTTGTTCAGGCGGTGTTGAAACTGATACATGCTTACCTGGAGCGGTTTTATCAGAAGGACCTGTTGGTGATTCAACGTGTTATGACACTGTGGATAATGATTGTGATGGTGTAACCGATTCAAATGACACTAACTGTGTAGGACCATGTATTGATAATGATGGTGACGGATACGGCAGTCCGGGTAATATTAACTGTCCAAATGGTCCTATTACTGACTGCAATGATCAGGATCCGGCCATTAATGCCCATAATATTTCATATTGTGATCCGGCACTTCGGAGAATACTCAAATATATATTCTGATACTATTGATATCGGTAATAGCACATGTTTTAAGATGTATACTCAATCCCAGTCACAGTCGTGTTTCACGTTAACCACATATGATATTGCCGGGAATGAAAGTATTTATTCCAATGAGGTTTGCTACTAAATCAGTTAAGTAGTATTATTTATTGGCCCATGTGGAGCCGATGGTTATCTCATTGCTGATATCAGTGATAACAGCTCCGGCAGTATGGTCTCTTAATGAAATAACCTGCATGTTTCCGATCGGTCTTCTTACCGGATTGTCTTTATATATCAAGAAAGCATCCCCTGTCATCAGTCCATCATTTGCGCCTTTATCCAGGAATATGATATCGCCCCGTTTCAAAAGCCTCAGGTTCATGTGAGATTCTACTATATAACCGGAGTTATCAGGGGTCCTCGGGTTCTCTGTAACTGCGGGAAGCTCAATCTCTTTGTATGGAATAAGTCCGTCGCCTACATGGACATTTTCAAAGGATTTCAGCACCATCGCCCTGGTTTGACCACTGTCATCGCCAACTACCTTAATAATTCCGGAAACTCGTATCTGGTGTCCGAGTTTTTCATTTGATTCAGGATGTAGGACCATCTTGACATCTTTTATAACAAGGTACTGCATTTCGATATCAGCTTTGTCCTGGGTGTCAATATAAACCATTTCATCCTGACCGACCATGACTCTTCCTGTAGGAGTAGAAACGATTTCTCCCTGTGCGGGGTATCTGTCATCAATCCATCCACTGGCAATATAAAGATTCCTGTCAACCAAAAACTTTTTCTTATCAACTTTCGGAATAATAACAGCATCAGGCTTTTGCTTGCGCTTTTTTAATTCAGGGGGCTTTCTCGGCGGCATTGTCATACGCATCAACTCTTCCCTGGAAGGAATTGTTATGCTTGTACCGGGATAAATAAGGTCCGGGTTTTCTATATGGGGATTAACATTCCATAATTTGGGCCATAAAAAGTTATCTTCCAGTTCTGAATCAGAAATGCCCCACAGGGTATCTCCTCTCTCAATGACATATTCCCGAGATGATTGATCATCGGCATTGACAACAGCAATGGTAAATACTGAAAGTACGAACAGGAAAAAGAAGCTTTTTTTCATCTTGATACCCCCGAATTTGATAAATAGTAATTCATAACAATATATACATTAACATAATGAATAAAATAAATTATGTGACCATGTTAACATTAATTAATCTAACGGCTTCCAGGCTATTTTACTTAAACACTGGCCAGTAACTGTTTAAATAAAGACTATGTTCTATATTCTGCATTTATAGCAATATACTTTTCTGTCAGGTCACAGGAGAGGGCCCTTGCCAACTTATCACCTGCACCAAGGTCGACAGTAATGACTACTGTTTTATTCTGGAGGGCACGTCCGGCCTGTTTCTCTTTATTAGTACCGATTCCATTTCTCATGACCTTGACTCTGCCGATATATATATCAATTTTATTCTCATTAATCTTCACCCCTGAATACCCTGCTGCAGCTATAATCCTGCCCCAGTTAGGATCATTTCCATATACAGCGGTCTTCACCAGCATAGAGCCTGATATGGCCCTTGCTACCCTGTCAGCGTCAGTCACAGACCTTGCCCCCTTTACTATGACCTCGATAAGTTTTGTAGCGCCCTCCCCGTCCCGGGCAATCAATTTGGCCAGATCATAGGTCAGTTCGTTTAATGTAGAGCTGATTTCTTCGTACTCTTTTGAATCCCTGGTAACTGGATCATTACAGAGCAGTCCGTTTGCCATGGCAAATACCGAATCATTTGTGCTCATATCATTATCAACAGCCAGCCGGTTAAATGACCGGTCAACAGCATCTTTAATAGCACGGCCAAGCAGCCTGTGACTGATAGAAATATCTGTAAGAATATAACAGAGCATTGTTGCCATGTCAGGACAAATCATTCCTGCCCCCTTTGCAATACCTGCTATTGTCCCGGTCTTGCTTCCTATCCTTACTTTTTTTAATAATACCTTTGGAAAGCTGTCTGTTGTCATGATTGCTTCAGCAGCATCCATCAAGGAAGATGGGGAAACCTTTTGAACAAGGTCAGGGATGGCCTTTCTGATTTTATGTATCGGAAGCTGTTCACCTATTACTCCGGTTGACGACACATTAACAAGATCAGATGATACACGCAGTATCCCCGCTGTTTGTACAATCATCTCTTTTGCATGTTTCATTCCCTCCGGACCGGTACACGCATTTGCATTGCCGCTGTTTATTATTATTGCCTGACTCTTATTCTGTACGGAAAGTCTTTTAATGGCCAGTTTTAAAGGGGCGGCCTTGATATTATTCTTTGTAAACAGTCCAATTGTTACTGACGGGACTTCAGAATATATAAGGGCGAGGTCCTTTTCCCCTGTCTTTTTTATTCCGGCAGATATGCCAGCAAACCGGAATCCATGAACAGCGGGCATTCGAGGGATGGAACTCTTTTTCATCAGGGTGAGGGAGAGGAAGTCATCAGCCCGGCAGTCTCTTCAAAGTTGTACATTATGTTCATATTCTGAACGGCTGACCCGGATGCTCCCTTAATAAGGTTATCTATTACACTGACAATAATCAGAGAAAATCCTTTGCCGGAACGTTTGTCAAGAAAGACGGATATATCACAGAAGTTAGTGCCTTTCACTGCTTTTGTTGTTGGATAAAGACCGTTTTTCATTACCCTCACAAAAGGTTCCTTTTTATAATGTTCCCTGTACATTTTCTGAATTTCAGAAAGTTTCACCTTTTTATGTAACCTTACATATATGGTACTTAATATTCCCCGGTCCATGGGCATGAGATGCGGCGTAAAGATAATCCTGACTTTCTTCTTTGAAAGACCGCTTAACTCCTGTTCAATCTCAGGGGTATGCCTGTGGACTGATATCCCATACGCCTTGACTGAGTCGTTTACTTCACAGAACATAAAGGGCTGGGCAGGGTTTCGTCCTGCACCTGATGTCCCGGACTTGGAATCCACTATTATCGAATCAGTGTCTACATAGCCCAGGCCCATTATCGGTTCAAGCCCAAGAATTGCGCTGGTCGGATAGCATCCGGGATTAGCGATAATCGATGCTTTCCTGATCTTGTCCCTGTTTACTTCAGGGAGCCCATAAACAGCCTTTTTAAGAAATGCCGGAAACCGGTGAGGCGTTTTATACCAGGACTCATAAATGTGAGCGCTCTTCAGCCTGTAGTCTGCAGAAAGGTCTATTACTTTTTTTCCGGCTTTATGCAGGTCTGCAACTATCTTCTGGGAAGTCTTGTGGGGAAGACACAGAAAGAAAAGATCAGCTCTGTCAGTCAGGGTCTTAAGATTTAAAGATTCGAACTTTAATTCAGTATTACGGAAATGCAGAAATATATCAGAGATCCGTGATCCGGAAAGACGCTCTGATGTAACTGCACTTACCTTTACTTCTGGATGTCCCAGAAGAAGCCTTAACAGCTCACACCCTGTATACCCACTTCCTCCTATGATTGCAACTTTTACCATATTCACGTTACCAGTCCGGTAATTTAAAAAATACCATTATATATTATTGGCAAATAAAAAGGCCCAGGTTTAGAACCTGAACCTGCTCATTCAATAATTTTGAGTTTATACAAACCTGAATCTTGGTCTGACTAATTATCTCTTTGAGAACTGGAAACGTGCCCTGGCACCTTTGAGACCGTATTTTTTCCTCTCCACCGCTCTCGGGTCCCTTGTTAACAGCCCCTCTTTCTTAAGTTTTCCCCTGAAATCGGAATTCGCCATAACCAGCGCACGGGATATGCCATGCCTGATAGCAGATGCCTGTCCACTGTAACCTCCGCCCTTGACCCTGACACTAATATCATATTTTCCACTTACAGCAACTACATGTAATGGCTGCTGTACAATCATTTTCATGGTCTCATGAGGGAAATACTGGGTCATCGGTTTTTTATTGATAACAATATTGCCTGTGCCGGCCTTCATGAAAACCTGTGCAATCGATGATTTTCTTCTGCCTGTTGCGTTATATTCTATTTCTGCCATATTTCAAGACTCCTTATTGGATATTTAAAGACAATTCTTCAGGGTTCTGCGCCTCATGCGGATGGTCCGCACCGCTATAGACTTTCAGTTTCTTGAACTGCTGTCTTCCAAGTGTGTTTTTTGGAAGCATGCCGCGGACCGCAGAATAGATTATCTTCTCAGGTGACTCTTTCATGATGTCTTTAGCTGTTTTAGACTTCAGACCGCCAGGATAACCTGAATGACGGTAATAAATCTTGTTCTCAAGCTTGTTTCCTGTGAATCTTACTTTGGCCGCATTGACTATCACGACATAATCACCGGTATCAACATGAGGGGTAAATATCGGCTTGTTTTTCCCCCTTAAGATTGATGCTACCCTTGAGGCCAGTCTTCCCACTACAAGCCCGTCAGCATCTATGACATGCCATTTCTTAATAACATCTGTATTTTTTGCTGATATTGTTTTCATATTTCCTCGCTATGTACATAATTATAAAGAATAGAACATAACATGATAATGAAAAAATGCTTAATTTGTCAACATTATGGGAAATAATAAATTAATGGGATACAATAAAGACTGAAATTAAACCCTGTCACATGAGCGGTGAGCCAGCTTTTCCCAGAAGTTCATGTCCAGCTCGTCTACATACTCATCAATGGAATAACTGTTGCTGCAATCCATGCAGCGCAATTTAACACCCCTTCAACCTATTTTCAATTCCAACTTGCCACTGCATTGTCTGCATTTCATTCCTGACTTTGACTTCATCTATAAAACCTCCAATTATTTAACAGTATATTATAGTTTAATTTTACATTAAAAGTGAATGCCCTGACATTCTTACCTGTATATTTTGTATATATTATGGGTTAGTAATTTATATTTAATATGCACTCTTTGCCGTTACAAAAATATCTGGTATTTTTTTGCGGTTAATAATTTTACCTCTTTTTATATTATATGGATTTTTATCAGGGCAAGGGTAGAATGATATGAATATTAGTCAGCACCATTTAGTCGCTTTGCTGATTTCATCTGCTTCAATCTTAGTGTTGGCCCTTTTTGTTCTTTTTAAAGATCCCCGCAGGTATGTAAACAGGATTTTTACTTTTTATTCCGTCTGTATTGTTCTGTGGAGCTTGGGGCAGGCTTACCTGATCAGTTCCACCGACCCTGTCGATATTAGTATTGCTGCTGTTTTACTTATTGCAGGAGCCATTTTAATTGCACCGGCCTTTGTCCATTTTGTATATTCATTACTTAAGCCTGATAATCCAGGAAACAGTCTGCTGACTGCACTATATTCAGTCAGCATCATTTTTGTTGTTGCAACTGCATCTTCTTACATGCAAACGGGCCATCCTTCGGCTGAATTCAACATCAGCAGTTATCTTTTTTTTCCCTTGATTCTTTTCTGGACAGGATGCGTTGTTTACGCATTTAGTCAGTTGTTCAAGGCATATGTTCGCGCATCAGGCTTGCGAAGAATACAGCTGAAATTCCTGATAACAGGATCTCTTATTGGATACAGTGGCGGGATGACGAACGTGCTGGCGGTTCTGGTGCCTGATATTACCCATATTAACCCGTTTGCTACATATGCTGTTCCTGTCTATGGAGGTATCACAGCATATGCTATCTTCCGCTATCGTCTTATGGGCATCAACATTCCTTTGAAAAGGGGTATGGCATATTCTTTTTCAGCAGGTCTTCTTATGGGACTATTTGTAATCCTTGTTTTAACCGTAACAAATGCACTGTCAGTTTATACGCAGGTTGATTCTATTAAAATAAATTTATTATCAGCAATTGTAATAGCCTTTCTTTTTAATCCTCTCAGGAACCGGTTCCAGATATTAATCGATAAAATATTTTATAAGAAAACGTACGATTATTATTCTATCCTTCAGAAAATCAGTTCCAGACTTTCTTCAATGTTTGACCTTCAGGAGATCTGTGACTTCATCGGAAATGAGGTCTGTACCGTCATGGGCCTCAGGAACATTTATGTGCTGTCATACGTTCCGGAAACAGGATACAGGGTTATTAGCAGAACCTCCATGAAACCCTCAATAAGACAGGGATACAAAGTTGGCAGTGACAATAATGTTCATGAGCTGGATCTTGATCAGTCACTGGACATAGTAAGATACTATCTTAATTCCAGAGAAATTATTATTAAAGATGAGCTTTCCGGTCTGGAAAAAGATATTAAACCTGAACAGATAGAGTGCATAAACAGCACATTCAGGCTTTTTAACGGAGAGGTAATAGTCCCGGTACTGGTAGACCACAAACCCTCCTTTCTTCTGATGATCGGCGAGAAAATGTCCTGCGATATTTTTACAAGTGAGGATATTTCTTTGCTGGCCACCATATCAGAGCAAATGGCCATTGCCGTAAAGCATTCTGAGTTATATAAAGACAAGATACATTCAGAAAGACTGGCATCGATCGGTATGATGTCCGCTACTTTTGCACACGAAATCAGAAACCCTCTCACCTCACTGAAAACTTTTGCCCAGCTCATGCCCGAAAAATATAATGACAGAGAGTTCAGGAACACCTTTTCAAAAATCGTTGAAGGAGAGATCGAAAAAATCGATGGACTTATCAAGGATTTACTCGATTTTTCCATACATAAGCAGGCATCACGCATGAACAATTTCAACCTTGTGTCTCTCGTAGATGAGACGGTTGAATATGTTAAGGGGAAAGCTCCCTATAATTTGGAAAAGATAACCGTGCAAAAAAAATATGATGACAACGAGATCCTCCTGACAGGTGATGCATCCAAACTTAACCAGGCGTTTGTAAACATAATAACCAATGGATATCAGTCAATGAACGGCAAAGGTCAGTTAACCGTAGATATTAATCCAAAAGGGAGAAATGTGGAAGTAATCATAACCGATACCGGAGAAGGCATTGAGCCGGATAGTATGTCAAAAATATTTGATCCTTTTGTGACAACCAAGGAGCTGGGAGTAGGTCTTGGGCTGGCCATCAGCAAGCGCATTATTGAAGACCATAATGGAGAGTTAAATGTTATAAGTTCTGTATCTGAAGGCACGAGCTTTACCATCACTCTCCCTGTACAGAACGGGTCATAAATATTATAATATATAACTAACCCCGGATTAAGGCTGGATGTCTGTCTGGTTTTTATCATACTGGTTGTGAAAGATACATCATGGAGTTACTGGCATTACTGAGCAACAATGAAAAATTAATTCTTGCAGTGGATACAGACAGCCTTGCACTGTCTGAGCAAAGGGAATTCCTGGAGCGATTTGACGATGGCATGGCCCTTATTATTACTCATGAAGATACGGGGAGTCATGTTCAGAGTCTGCCGGATAGTGTTATCGGACATATTTCAGAAAAGGCCACACCGGATGAATTTCTTAATGCTGTTGATGTTGCACTTGAAAAACAAAAACTTAAACGCAGGCTGGAATTATTAAAGCACTCAGACAGAACCGTTGCCAGCTCATATGATCAGGGTTTTCATTCAGAAAAACCGGACAGGTCAACGGGTTTCATTGAACCACTGACTGCCGGTAAACTGGTTAATGAAAAAATCATAGTAAACTTCGCAAGGATGTTGACCGCCAGTTTTGACATGAGAAAGCTCCTTGAAACTTTCATGGATTCAGTAATGGAAATAGCCAGGGTAAGCAGAATGTCAGTACTGCTTAAGAACAAACAGGGATTTTATGTCAAAACTCAACACGGCCTTGATCCCTATATTGCCGATAATATAATCATCTCCCGGGACAGCGCCCTTGCTTCCTGGCTGGCAAAGACAGGACGTATCATTCACAAGCCTTTAAGTTTTATAGATAATTCCGCTGTTGATATTAAGAGTGATATGGAGGCCCTGCAATGCATGGTATCATTCCCCATGATGTACAAGGGGAAGTTAATAGGAATATTTAATATAGACAGCAAGGTTACTGAAGATCCATTTCATAAGGAAGAACTGGAAATGATCTATGTGTTATGTAATTATCTTGGTGCCGCTGTCAAGGACATAGACGTCTATCATCAGATGTGGTACCAGAAGGAGTTTACAAAAAACATATTATTGAGCATGAACAGCGGAATGGTTGCAATAGACAAAGATGAGAAAATTACTTTTTTTAATAACCAGGCCTCAGAAATCCTTCACATTGATTCTGAAAGAATGTCAGGGAAAGATGTCAGGGCCCTGCCCTATCCTTTGGGAGACATTCTTTTGCGGACCATGGTGGCAGGCACATCATATAACAGGCACGAAGTGGAAATGGGCCGCGGTGGACTTTTTCTTGGCATTAACAGTTACAGGTTACAGGATGAGCACCAGGTCCCGACAGGGGCCGGGATAATTTTTTCCGACATCTCTGATTCAAAGAAGCTGGCTGAACAGAATAACAGGTCTGCAAGGCTGGATGCGGTCAATAACCTTGTGGCGAAAATTGCTCATGAAGTTAGAAATCCTCTTACATCCATACAGACATACATACAACTTCTGAGTGATAAGCTTACCGATGATGATCTTAACAATTTCTATCTCTCAACTGTCAAGGACTCAATTAATAAACTCACCGGTTTAATTGATAAACTGGTGACCTTCTCAAGTTCACAAAACTACAACATGAAGTATTATGATATTAGTGTCTTTATCAATGATTCTTTTGATTTTCTATCAAAAAACCTTCCCATGTCTCACAGGTTGTCCAGGATAGTAATAGATAAGCCCCTGTTTATCAATGTCGATAAGAGACAGATGATAAAAGCGATCTACTATTTAATTTCAAGCATCATTGATATGACACCAGAGGGGAACCTGATCCGGTTAGGTACGTATGGTACTAAACCGGATGATCATTTCGTTGAAATATCTATTGAATTCAGCAATACTGGTAAAGCCATAAAAGACAAAAAAGCATTGTTAAAACCATTGCTTGATATTGAACATCTGGGAACTGAACTGAATATACCGATCAGTCATAAAATTATTGAAGCACATGACGGCAGTCTTGATATACGGTCATTTGATAATATAAATTCATTTATCATCAAGCTGCCTCTGGTTGAGAATAAAAACGTGCAGGTTCCTTCTGAAGGAGGACGGGCAAGTGGACAATAGCGATAAAATTCTTGTTATTGATGATGAACTCGCTCCGCGAGAATCAATACGTATGGTATTGAAGGACAACTATAATGTTTTGACCGCTTCAGGTGCAGCGGAAGGTCTGGATATAATGGTTAAGGACCCTGTTGATCTGGTAGTTATGGATATAAAAATGCCAAAAATGGATGGAATAACTGCATTGCAGCAGATCAAGAGCATACATCCTGATACTGAGGTTATTCTGCTTACCGCATATGCAAGTCTGGAAACTGCGAGGGACGCTATCCGCTTTGGTGCTTTTGACTACCTTATTAAACCTTTTGATAAGGATGATGTCCTGATGATCGTTGAGAAGGGACTTGAAAAGAGACGCACCAATGCCGGACTCAAACTGGAAAGAGATAAACTGCTGGACAAAACATCCAGACTGGAAAGTCAGATCAGTGAGGCCCGGTCAAATATAATGAATTATTATGATGGGACTGTTAAGGCCCTGATCTACACTATTGACGCCAAAGACCACTATACATTTAATCATTCCAACAGGGTTGCTGCGCTGGCATCAGCCATGGCTAAAGTAATGGGTGTTCCCCAGCATACGATTAAGGGACTTGAGCATGCTGCCTCGATTCACGATATAGGGAAAATTGGTATTGAGGAAAGCATTCTCAGAAAGAAAGGACGTCTCACACCTGAAGAATATGCAGAAGTGAAAAACCATCCTGCAATCGGGGCAAGGATAGTAAAGTCAGTTCCATTTCTGGAAGAAGCTGTTCCGGTTATTCTGTATCATCATGAACGATATGATGGTACCGGATATCCTGAAGGGTTCAAAAAATCCCAGATCCCTCTTTCAGCCAGAATTGTTCTTGTTGCTGACGCGGTAGATGCAATGATGAGTGACAGGCCATATAGAAATGCACTTCCTGTAGAACAGGTTATGAGTGAACTCTTGCACTACTCCGGCACCCAGTTTGATCCGGAAATTACAAGCATTATTTTAAACGGTGATGTTCCTCTTCAGTAACTGAATAAATCCGGGGCATTCTTGCTGTTTATCAGACTCTCACGCACCAATCTTATCTTTCCCGTTCAGAAATGCCTAATTTAACATACTGATGGCCTGATAATACTTCTGATTATTTATTGTGGTATTATAAAAATACTCACGCAAAACTGTATGAAAGGGGTGGTCTATTTTTTGCGCAAGTTCCTTCCTTATATTCTTGCTTGTTTCCTTGTACGCGGGTAACTCAGCCAGTAATTTTTCAGCTTCTTCCAGATTTACAATGTCCTCTTTTACACGCTTCAGGGCTGAAATAAACTGTTCACTGCCTTTATCTCCTCGCTCTCCATCATCCGGACTTAACTCTTGAATTAATTCATCCAGCCTGGATTTCAGGTCCGGATCATCATGCTGAAGGTTTGCCTTCACATCGTTGAAGTAACTGCCGCTTTCATCATTAATACTGTTCAGCCTGGACTGGATATCTTCCCTGACAATTTTGGCTCCATTGCCCTGGACAAAAATCAATGTATTGGCTCTCATTATTAAATTGGGTATTTCTCTCTGCAGGTCATGCATTGATGTCATTAATGAATCCGGAATTTCTCCGTATTTCCACGGCTGCGCAAATTCACTATCCTTCAGCCTCTGTGCAATAGGAAAAACATACTTGACATATAGTCCCGGCTTCCCCATCTCATTTACCGTATGGGCCAATTCCATAACTGCATCCGGATTAAAAGGGAATATCTCCACGTACTGTAACAGACTGTTAAATGCTCGATTATAATTGGCCATTCCTTTGCTGTAAGGTGCCAGTCTGCTATTCAGGCTGGAATACTTGGCGGCAGCCTCAGCAGCATTGAAATAGGCATTATCAGGAATTATGTCAATATATCCATTTTTCTGGTAATTCTCAAAAAACTCCAGATATTGAAGTAATGCTGCCTCGGTCTTGATGACCTTGTCCGAGTAATCCCGGATGTCCGCCTCAGCAATTCCCTTTTCATAATAATATGCACTCCATAATGACAGTTCAACAACCGAGCTCCAGATACTGTGCATAGCAGACAAATAATCATTCCGATTCGCAAAGCCATGTTTGCCCCACTGGTCTACCCTGATTTCAGAATCCGCCAGCTGATCATATAGTGAAATGGCCTTTTCAATAGTAAGGTTTCCGTTTGTTGCTGATAACATTGAGAATATACTGTCCTTCCTGATGTCCTTTGGTTCGGGCAATCGTGAATAAGCAAAACTTATCAGGTCAAGATAATCACTCAGAACAGCTGCCTGTCCCTGACTGGTCTTTGCTGATTCATAAGCAAGGTTGTAATAGATGTTGGAATTCGTGTAAGCCTCTCCTGCTTTTTCTGACGGACCCTCGTCATTAAGGGCTTTTTGTGTTTCAAAACGATACTGTTCAGCTTCAAGGAAAATTACCGTATAAAAAAGGTTATTTGAGTCTGATTTAGGTCCTGACATGCGATTGACTATTGTATTTACTGTATCTGAGTACCCGTTCTCAAGAGAAAGTCTGTCCTGCAACGCACGAATGACCACCCCAAGAGAACCTATGTTACGCAGTTTGCACTGAATAATCGCCTTGGTTATAACCAGATTGGCAATATTTTCATACAGGTAGGGCAAGCTATACGCGAATTCCTTCATGGATACAGGGGTAGAGGGAACTTTCAGTACAGCATTTTCCTCTTCATGGGGCAGCACAATATTAAGCCAGATTTTAAAAATATTTTTTACGAACTTTCCGGTCGCAACATCCATATCAAGTCCTTCATCTGCAATAGCATCATAGGTATGAATAAAGTGATACCAGAAACCAATATCAGACTTCTCAATCTTTCCTTTAAGCAGTTCAATAACCCTGATAGCCTCATTTAATCTGATCCTGTCCCCGCTTGCAAGATACAGTAACAAGTCAGCAACTGCCAGACGTTTGTATCTGTATTCGTGATATGGAAATCTGCTGTTTTCGTTTAGGACCTCACCGGTATTATCAGGTGTACCAAAGAGTGTATTGTTCCATTTATCAGCATATTGCGAGAGACTCTCACCAAATTCCTTTTCCTGATCACTGATCCAGGACGTAAGTTCATCCTCATCCCAATAGGTCAGTTCATAGGCATGGTCAAGGTATACATCCCATTTTGACTGATCATTATCAGTTTGAGCACACACATGACTACTGATTAACAGTAATAAAACAATTATTATTTTCTTCATAATTCATTCCTTTCAAAAGTCAGACAGTTTAAAGCATGTTTCAGCTCTTCACAGCGATTGGACAGCTTCCTGCCAGCATGGGGAAGTATCTTCATGTCAAAAGAAGCGAATCTGGATGTACCCATAAACATGAATTCACCCACTCCTTTACGATAACATCCCATATTGTCTCCAATTACATTTAATATTTTTTTCTTAAGCGTCCGCTCATCAAGCGCATTTGAACAGACATGTAACTCATCAAGGGGAATTCCCTTTATCATGAGTTGTGACGTATTAATTTCTTCTTTAACATTTTTCTCATCGGCAATTTCCGTATTTTCCATAAATTGTTCTTTCTCAAGGTCATCACTGATCTTTCTTCTTTGGGGACTGGCCGCGGAAACACGTCTTTCAATAGACGGCACATCTGCATCTCCGGCCATTTGAGAAAGACCGTTATCGCCGGTAAAATCAGTTCCGGGATACTCAACAACATCTTCCTCAGACAGATCATTTTCAGATTCATCTGTAACCGGTTCATGCGATCTGGCAATAGCATACTGACTTCCATCAACTATTTCTCTTTCTTCTTCCTCATATATAGAATCCCTGGTCGCATTTTCCAGGGGAACATTGTCTGCTTCTACGTTTCTATCGCTTCTGGCTATCATGTGCTGATCATCAATGTGGTTCCCTGTTCGATTAAAGGACTGGTCTCTTACCCCTTTTTCTATATTTTTATGTTCTTTTTTTTGCGCAACTTCTTTGGCTGTGATCATTCCAATATTTCTTTTGGTATCGGCTTTTGCCATAAATGCTGGTCCTCCACGTGTTTTTTTCAGGGAAAAGGAACGATCCTGCTCTTTTCTGTGCTGTGGATCCTTTCTTTTAATGACTGCATTATTATTTAAAGATTTATTACTCTTTGCAAGTGGAAGTTCAGATTTTGATAACTTCTTGTCGGCTTTATACCTTTTTTTAATACTTTTGCTTTTTATCGTTTTTATAATCTTTTTTGCAGGTTTTGGTTTCTGCACTTTTTTCAGAGGTTTAGATTTTTTTTCAGGTTTCACAGAGACGACAGGTTTTGTTTTTTTAATTTTTATTGTTTTTGGTTTCTGTTTTTGTTTCTGCACCACTTTAACAGGAGTCACAAGTTTCACAAAATATTTATCATCAATTTTTTCACGTTGCATATACGGATGGGATATCAGGGCTATGGCCAGGATATGCATTAATGCAGAAGCAATCAGAATAATCTGAAAAACAGGTTCAGTTCCTGTCTTCATGATTGCTGAGGGACGATTCATTTCTGATTACACATATAACTGAAATCAGTCATAACTATATATGGATTTTCGTCAATCTCCAGTTTCTCACCTGCGACTCCCAGTTTTGCTGTTTCTTCATGATGGTCGGTGCGTTCCAGATCAGTGACTGTATCACAGGCGCTCTCCATATCATTTAGCTCGTATAGCAGATTTGCTTTGATATATTTAAGCTCTGTTAAGGCTTTTTGGATATAAGGGGAATGACTTTTCTTTCTGGCATCCAGAAGAGGATCAATCCGCTTGTCAAGATAATCACGGGCAACCTCATTCAGAATTTCAAGGTCAAGATCCATTTTATTGTTCTTTAAACTACGGGCTGTAATAAAAAAAGTCTCAAGGTCTTTTCTAGCTGTATTAAGTACAGCATCATTTTCAGTATGAAGCACCACATCGGTTACAGTTTCCAGTGGGCCATGATCATGAGACGATGAGCTCATTTTCTTCACATTCCCATCAAAGGGATCATGAGACGATGAGCTCATTTTCTTCTCATTCCCGTCAAAGTGATCACGTACCAATAAGGCATAATTAATATCATTAGCAGCAAGTCTGCGCTGATATGCCTTCCTTTGGTTCTCTGGTTTCTCATTTAATAAGTATGACCTGAACTCGTTGTGAGAGCAGCCAGCGAGAAAAAAAAGCAGCATAATATATGTGATATTTCTTTTCATATGAACCTGCTTTGTATACCGACCTCAATTGTTCTTGAATGCCGTCCCTGGAAATACAGCATTCATAATATCCAGCACCTGCACATCATTAAAATTAAAGTAATAACTTAATACTCATTATTCGAAATTAGTATAAAGTATATGTAACAACATATATATTTTCAACTTTATATACGGCTGATTTACTAATTTAAATAAGAGTAAAGCTATTATGCTTTTGTTACAATTGTTTTCTTTAATATTTTATAGCAGTTATGACGAATATCACACTGGTTTTAAGGCCTGAACCGGAGATTTATTCCTGAATAACAAGCCACGAGATTTATACATATGATTATATAAATCCACCATCATTTCGGATACATAGTGTACTTTTAAAAAAAAAGGCCAAGATGCCTGTACGAAAATTATACCATATAAAATGTATTTTGACCTCAGAAAAAAGAGATTTTTGATTAGTGGTTTTTTGACCGTGATCTCCTCATGGGTGCCATAAGAACAGGGGCAGGTAAGGTTTTGTTGCCATCAGCAACGGAGGTGATTATGGTGGAAGCTGTTTTTCCATAATATTGCCTTAGTCCGTCGTTCGTTGCACGTTGTCCGGAATCTGTAATTCGTCAACTATTGTGTATAATGTTATTAGGAGCATGTGAGCATATAATATTGATATGAAAAATAACGTTAGCGAGAATGTATCATCACCGGACAGAAAATCCCGGATCGGGTGTCTGCAGATATTGGGAATTACATTCATCGTATTAATCATTGTGGGTGTAATCATTGCCGGGTGGGTCAAATATAATGTGTATGCATCCCTCTTCACCCCGACAAAGCTCAGTACAAATGAACAGAAAGCCCTTGACAGCAAACTGGTCGTTCTTCAACACTTTTCCGGAGGCGCAGGCGCAGATTATCTTCCATCCGGAAAAGACCGGGCAGTACCGCTTGAGCCGGAAGCATATTCAGAAGCAGGAGCGAGACGTGAAATAAGTCTCACTGAAAAGGAGCTTAACTCCCTGATCGCCAATGATCCTGAGGTTGCCAGCAGGGTAGCCATCGATCTTTCTGAAAATCTCGTAAGCCTGAAACTTGTCGTACCTGTTGATGATGATATCATTGTTTTTGGCGGCAAAACCATGCGTCTCAATATGGGCCTTATACTTAATTATGAAAACGATAAACTGATTGTTGCTCTGAGAGGCATTTCACTTGGTGGTATTCCCATCCCCAATGCGTGGCTGGGTTATATAAAGAACAAAAACCTGGTTGATGAGTTCGGCGGTGAAGGCGGATTCTGGGACCTCTTTTCTGAAGGGGTAAAGGACCTTAAAGTCAGAGAAGGTCATCTGCTCATCAACCTGAAAGAATAGTCCACCACAATCTGCACGTATTCATTGTCTGGGGGAACAGCCGTTTACCCATTTACTGAAACCAGATCAAATTTCACCATTACTTCATAAATAAACGATATCAACATGCTGCTATTCTATTATGCAGGAATGCCATTTATGCTCACATCAAAGGGATTTTGTGTAGATTTATATATTGGATTTACAGTAATATATGACTTGAGCTAAATTTTACCGTCTTTTATTTTCCTGAAAACAAGTAATTATTATGCATCCCGAACAGAAAAGTGAATTCCTTGGCACAGCATTCAGGGCTGCCATGCTTGCCGGTGAACTGATTCTTGAAAACCTCGGCAAATTGTC
>CALZMZ010000019.1:0-1283 GCA_945788685.1 Thermodesulfovibrionia bacterium
GCCCATAGTCACATGAGGTGCGATCATGGCAAATGAGACATAACAGAGTGCTCCTACCCCAAGCGTATTGGGTGAACCAAATGGGAATAACACACTGGAGGCGGATGATACAGCAACGCCTTCAGGCTGATATACGTCACACATGGCAAGTTCAAAACTTCCCCTGCCTGTGTATATCGCAGTTGCTTCAGGTCCGGACTCTGTCTTGATCCTGTTCAGCCTGTCAACGATAATCTCATAGGCATCATCCCAGGAAATGCGCTCAAACTCGTACGTCCCCTTCGGCCCTTTTCTCCTCATGGGGTACTGAAGCCGGTCTCTGGAATAGACGATTTCATGTGAGTGTTTCCCAAGCTTGCATATCACGCCAAAACTGGAGCTCTCATCAGGCCGTACACTGCCTATTCTTCCCTCACTGTCATAGGTGACAACAATCCAGCACCCGGCAGGACAGATACCACAGATGGCCCGTCGTTCTTTGTTTTTGTATTTTTTATTAACAGACATTTATAACGGATTAATGTCAAATTTCAAAGCTTTAATGCCAAATGAATTTCTGAATAGCTTGTTAAAAATAAGTGCATCGTTAAATGCAAAGTATGTTTATTTAGTCATTTGAAAGTTGGAATTCATTTGACATTGGGAATTTAAAATTTGACATTTTATAAGTACCGATAGTATTTAATGGATCACACTTATAAAGTTACATCTATCAGAATTTCATCACCTTTAACTTCTTTATCTTTATCTTCTTCTTCTTTGTCCCTGTCCTGACCTTCCTCTATTGCTTCTTCCACAACCGGTCTGAAGACTTTAAGCTTGATTGTATCCCCTTTGTTTTTATATTGCAGATAGACCTTTAAATCATTAATGCTCTTTACCTCAACATCATCAACATACAATAGGATGTCTCCTTCTTTGACTCCTGCTTTTTCAGAAACACTGTGACCCGGAAATCCGGTTATTTTAAAACCCATCTCATCTTTCTGAACATACACCATCAGCCTCGGTGCAACAGCTCCTTTTACCGGGCTGGGAAATACGATATAGTCTGCTATCCTCTCTTCCACTTCAGAGTCTATCAGCACTATAGCGTATCGATCACCAGTTCTGGAAAAAGTCCTTTTCGGTATTCCAGATCCGTATGACAGGTGCCCCCTTCCTGCAATAACAATTATCTGCCTGTCAGGTTCTCTGTCCAGGTACTCGCTGATCGACATTGACATTGTTTCGTCCCACAGTATCTGGGACTCATAAAAATAGTCAAATTCCTTTTCCTCATC
>CALZMZ010000019.1:1298-21393 GCA_945788685.1 Thermodesulfovibrionia bacterium
AAAAATGTCTTTCAGCCTTTCCCTGTATTCATCATCTGAAAAGTCCATGCTCGCGGGTATCTCTTTCATTTCTTCATCAGTAAGAGAGTCCAGTCCGCCTGCAGACACTTTTTTCACAATATCCCTGCTTGCGTTTAAGGCAATTACAGGAATTTGTTCTGTCTTCGCAAAATCCAGGATCGGTTTATACAGGTTGTAATCAAACCCCCATTGCTTAAAGTATTCAGCACTGCGCAAAAAATCTTTCTCATCCATTTCACCTGCAATATATGCATCAAGTACAGACTGGTACTGTCGTTGAAACATCTCCATTCCTATTGCAATTTTATCATTCTGTTTGTGTATCCCTGAGATGATATCGAGCTGAACAGCATGATGGGCAAAAACATCATGTATCTCCCCGACATAAATTATTTTTTTGTCTGATACTCCGTCAATTACTTTACCAAGCCTGCTCATGGCCGCAAGGTCCAGTGCCTCAGGTTCAGAGTAAAGTTCATACACAATCCCCCTGTCAGATGGTTCAATTTCCTTGCTGATATTTTGACCTTTGTCAAATAACAGGGCACTGTATTTGCCGTAATGGGTAATCTTTTTAAATGCACGGTCTGTTTCTTCATCTGATTTGCCGTTAATTACTGCCACGACCTTTTCACGGTTCCAGGGGTTTTTTCTGACAGTTATATGGAACCCGGTCTCAACAGGAGGGACCCTGCCGTATATCCTGTTGATCACAGGATTGTCCTGCCCAAGGATCGCAACTGATGCATTTTTGAAATCTGAATTTTTTACTTCCACGGGGAATTTAACTATAACATCATCGCTGCTGAATTTATCCGTGACAGCCTTGTAAATCTCTGTTTCATACTGGGGCGGTACTATCAGCAGATTTTTCTCACCCAGGAGCCTTCCTATCACAGGCGGAAATTCCTTATGCTTAATCTTCCTGCCAACATCATAGTCCTCATCAAAAACAATTCTGTCCGGCATGTCCGGCAGAACGAATTCAACAGCCTTATTGTCACTCTCGATTCTGATGGTATTCTTTATTACATCATCATCAATATAGATCGAAACAGGAATATCCAGGGCAAACACTTCACCCTTCTGACGTACATTGAATGTCAACTCATATTCTATTCCCCTCTGGGTTACCTCAACATTTTCAAAGTCGAGATCAGGCAGACCTGTCCTGTCCAGCCACTCGGTAAAAAAACCGTGCAGATTGCCGTCAAAATAAGTCTGAAAGGCGCTTCTCAACTCCTGCCAGGATGCCCGTCTGTAGCGGTGTTCTCTGATAAAATCCTTTAAAGCTCTAAAAAAATCCTCATCCCCAAAGTCCCGCCTGAGCATGTGGAACATCATGGCAGCCTTGCCATATCCTATTGACCGTGATCCGCGGTCATATCGTCCTGTAAATGTTCTCAGAGGAAAGTCATTGTCCGGACCAACATAGCTGGCGTAATCGATCATTATCTGTTTTCTGTAATCCCAACCCTCGCCTTTTCTTTCCTTATATAAATGGTCAGACAGATAAGCGGTAAGACCCTCTGCCCAGTTACCTCTCTCGTAATCTATATATACATGGTTTCCGAACCATTGGTGAAGTATCTCATGGCCCAGAGAGGTCTCGACAATAAAAGGCAGACGAACAACAGAACTGCCAAGCAATGTATAGGTAGGCATTGAGTATCCTGTGGGTAAAAAATTCTCAACAATTGAAAATCTTTTATACGGATATTTGCCAAGCAGCTTTTCATAAAGCTCAAGATACTGAATTGAATATTCCAGGTATGACCGTGCAAGACCCAGGTCCTCCTTAAAGAAATAGGCAGAAATTTCAATACCTTCGAAGTTATCTTCAACTACCCTGTACCTGTCAGTTGCAATCAGGTTAATGCCGTCAACCGGATGGGGGAAAAGAAAATTAAATTCAACACCTGTTTCGGTCTGTATCTGAGAAATCTCTTCAGCCTCTGATACAGCCTTATATCCACCGGGCAGATTCACTTTAAGAGCATAGTTGCACAGTCCTTCCAATGCAGGGTACCACAATCCGGTAAGAGATATGCCTCTGTAATCTATGACATTTGAAGCAATACCATCTCTTCTATCCTCAGACAAAGAATCCGAAAAAATACCTTCATATCCGATTTCAATCATCCCGTCCCGGTCAGGCATAAATTCAAACAATTCCTGCCGCTGATCAAATTCAGCCTCAAGATCATTGATCGTTATGTACAGAATCTTCAGCAGCCCTTTTCGAAATAACAATTCTTTTCCTGCTGTAAGACTTATCCGGGAGACCCCTGTAATTTTTGATTCATTAATGTTAAATGACACGTCAACGCGGCACTCAGGAAATACGGCTACCTCCGTATATGCCTGAGATGGCGCTATCAGCACCAGAATGAGTAAAACCGATCTATAAAATAATAAATTGCGGAAAGTCATAATATTTCTAACAGTATATCAAAGCATCACAAGCATCACAAGAAATGAAAAAAAGAATTGCTTTTTTAATTATTCCTCATCAGTACGGTGTTGCGCGCTGTCATTCCGGCCGGAGAGTCGGAATCCATGTTTCTGTAGGGGCTAACAGCCGTTCACACCTACAGAGTTATTATTTCCTAAACTCGTTGCTCTGCTATAATATTTTATGTCTCGCACCGGAACAGCAACACTGCCACTGCATTATGGCAAGGCCCCGCACTGGCTGTTCAGCCGTATGACCCTACTTGCGAGGGAAATCATAACAGCGCTTGCATCTGAGTACAGTGCTGAAGAAATTCTTGAAAGGTTCTCATAATGGGACCTGATCTGGATAAGCAGATGTTGGAGATGGCTGAAAAATGAAATCTATTCATGATAAATGCATCCCTTCTCTTTTTAGGAAAAGATATCCTTAAACTCTTTTTCCGCTTCGGCCGTGCCAATAAGAATCAGTTCTTCATCTTCCTTTAACTTGTCAGTCGGGTCAGGATTAACGTTAAAAGAATCGCCGGAACGTATTGCGATTACATTACACCCTGTCTTTCTTCTTATCTGGTTTTCAGCAAGTGATTTCCCGGACAAAGAATCAGGAACACCTGCCTTGAATACATTCAATCCTTCAGCCAGCATCAGAATATCATCCGGTTTGAGGAAGTTAAGAATTTTATTTGCCCCCATGGAAGCATATGACATCACAATGTCTGCGCCAACTGAATAGAGCTTGCTGATATTGCGGTCCCGTATGGCCCTGCTGATAATCTGTATATTGGGCCGTAACTCCCTGCAGTAGATAGTCAGGTAAATATTCATGTCATCATCATGCGAAGTAATAAGCACCGAGGGAGCTTCAGCGGAAATACCGGCCCTTTCGAGTGCATGAATATCCGCTGCATCGCCCAGTATATATTTGCTGTCATCTTTTACGGTGTCTCTGTTCTTTTCCACAACACGGTAATCAACTCCAAGTTCTTCCAGCGTGTCAGCTGCGGCCTGTCCCACCCGGCCCCCTCCCAGTATCACGGCAGGAGCTTCAAAGGTCCGAAAACTGCCGACAAAGTCATCGTACCTTCTGAAATGCTCTTCCGATCCTGCAAGCAGGAGGATGGAATTGGATTGAATGACTGTCTGCGGTCTTGGAATTTCTAATACTCCCCTCCGCCATATACCGACCACGATAACTCCTGTTTTTTCGCGGAGTCTGCTCTCTATGAGCTCTTTTCCCTCATAAGGTGTATGGGCTGCATAGGCTTCAGCGATAAGGATGCCGCCGATAGTACCGATTATATTGGCCTGTGCTGATACTCCGAGAGCATGCTGCGCCATGGTAACGCCCAGCATCCTGGTAAATTGATAGACGTGTGTAGCTCCCGCAAGTTCAAGGATATCAATCGAATCGAAAGCGTTGGCAACAGTAATAACAGGAACAGATTCCGAGACCTGCCTTATAGTGGCAATTATGTTTGTATTCAGCATATCATCATTATTCACAAAAACGAGGGCGGCTTTTTCTGTCCTCAGTTTCAGGTATGTTTCAGGCTTATCAAGTTCCCCGATAACGACTTTTACATTTAAGTCCAGAAGTTCTGATGCAGTCTGTGTGTCCTGCACTGCAACAACGTAATTATAGCCGTACTGTTCCAGTCTCATTATGAGGCTCATGGCAATGGGCTCATAGCTAGTCATGATTATATGGTTGATCATACCCTTTGGCAGTTCATGCGGTGTGCGGGACTGTGCCTGGGACTCCAGCCATGGTGCATAAAAAAAACGGATAAATGTAAAGGGGAGCATGATCAACAGGAAAACGATACCTGATAAAAGAACTATCATCGAAAAAAACCTGCCCGGATCACTTGTAAATGTAATATCACCAAAACCGAGTGTTGACATTACAGTCAACGTCCAGTAAAAGCCTGTAATCCACGAAAACTCTCTTCCTTCATACTCCATAATAAAATGAAAAAGGATGCTATAGATCATTATGGTTGCCGCAATGACAAAAAGGAACTTGCGAAGGTTACGCAGATTTTTTTTCATTGTCTTGTTCTGGAAAAAATATATCAGCTGTGAAGGTAAATATTTCATCTGTTGGGTCCCATGCAATCAGTATGATGAAAATGTTAATTTACGTCAATAAGCCGGAGTGTACCTTCTGTTTCACAGACGTTCAGGTTGTTTGTCCGGTCATACGAAAAGGTAAACCGGGTTCTCATAAAACTGCCAGCACTTTTTCTGCATGACCATCAACCTGTACTTTCCGGAATATGGCATTGATTGTGCCCTTTTCATCAATAACAAACGTGCTTCTCTCGATTCCCATAACCTTTTTACCATACATGTTTTTTTCTTTCAGTACATCATAAAGCCTGCAAACCGTCTCATCTTCGTCTGACAGGAGGGTGAATTTGATTCCTGATTTTTCCCTGAACCTGAGATGGGATTTGATGCTGTCCCTGCTTATTCCAACTACAGCAGTGTTTTTCTTTTTAAAACTGGTGAGCTTTGATCCAAAGCCCTGCGCCTCCCTGATTCACCCGGATGTATTGTCTTTGGGATAGAAATATAAGACAATGTTTTTTCCCCTTTTATCGCTCAACTTAAAATCCCTTCCATCATCCGAGGGGAGAGTAAAATCCGGTGCCTTATCGCCTTTTTTCAGCATATGTCCTCACTTTCGTATTTAAATTGATATTTAAAATAGACCTGATATAATTTAATTATTACCGTTCGAAATATTTTTATTTTATTTCCTGACTTCTTCATATATAATAATCGAAGTATTTTGCTGGAGCAACAGTTAATTTAAATTGAGCATAAATAAAAACGGAGGGGATCGATGCTGGATGAAAGAAGGAGTTTCAAGAGGTTTGATATTCCGCTGGACGTAGAATTTAAAATCTCAAACTCATCTGAAAAATATTTAATGGGTAAAACTGTTAATTTTTCCCGTACCGGTCTTTGCCTTGAGTCAAATGCTATTGCTCCGGACATTAAGGAAGTAACGGAACTGAAAATAAAACTGCCAGAACAAGACTTATATACCACGGCTGTCTGTGATGTAGCCTGGCAGAAAAGAGTGGACGATAAATTTATGATGGGCATAAAGCTTATGGCTATGGACAAGGAAGCTAAAAACGAGATTCTCCAATATGCCTATGACCTATGGTTAAAAAAAATGAGGGGTGAAAAAGTAATTTAATTTCCGGCGCATATTGCCCTGAAGTATTTTTTTAGATCCAGACTGCTGCATTATTCAAACTCTGATTTCAGATCAGCGAAAGCTTTTTTTAGCTCATCAAATTCATTTCGCAGTGACAATAATTCATCTTCCAGCTTTTTAATCCTCTCATTCTCGGCACGTACCTGAAGAGTGGCAGACTCATCCTCTGCCTGCCTGTCCTGTTCATGCATGACAGGCTCACCGGACAGGAGATGCATGTAACGGCTTTCTTTCTGCCCGGCCCGGCGGGGAAGCTTTGCTGCCATGGGATTATCAGATGCGATGAGACCGGACATGATTTCTTCTACCTCACCCAGATCTTTGAAACTGTACATTCTGTCAGCCCGACTTCTGATTTCTCCTGATGTCTGAGGTCCCCGAAGCATGAGTTCGCACAACACCGCGGTCCGGCTTTGGGAAAGATCAAATTTGCTCATAAAAAGATGCCTGTATTTTGGGACCCTGCTGTCTGCCTTAAGGATTTTTTCAGACAATCCTTTCTTTCTAAGCTCATCAAGACCCCTTACAACAGAAGTTTCATCCAGGGAAAGAACCGGGTTGCGGTTGGATTTTTGATTACATGCGTTTGTAAGTGCATTGAGAGTCAAAGGATAGTAATCAGGAGTGGTAAATGCCTTTTCAATCATACATGCGAGTATTCGTATTTCTATTTCATTAAGCAGTATTTCCATCTTGCATTGACCTCTCTAGAAATAATCATGAAAATGATATATATTTTATCATTAAACATATATTAAATATTGAAACTTCAGACATCCATTAATTGTGCTCTTGCATTATTAATTTATTAAATTAAAATGAAATATATATCTTATTAACTGATATCCATGTCAGTATACGTATGATAAAATATCTGGTAACATACACATAATAATCCTTGACATATTAGAAATCTTATGCAAATATATATTACTCTTTGTTCTTGAAGAGGGCTTACTTACTGATTTAATTCACTTTATTAGTTATGGCAGAACTGACTAAAAAAGAAATTCAGGCCCAGCTAAAGAAAATGGGGATCAAATCCAGCTCTGAACTGAATTATTATTCAAGAGAATACAAAGAATACTCAAGTAAAAAACCACTCCCATTTTCTACACGAACATTTCAGACACCGTCGGCAATTGATGAAACCGACCAGCACACGCTGGCAAGGAGATTTGCACAGACGTGCAGAATATTATTCCCGGTTATTGGCAATTTTTTTACCCCTTCCAGGATAAAGGAATATAAAAGAATCAACAGGTAGCCGTACTGTCTGTTTGTAATGCTTCTTCATGAGTTAATAGATATTGTGAAAAAAATGTATCAGGCATAATACAAGCCTGAAGGACAGGGCCCATGCAAAAAAGATCCTTCGAAAGAGTGCATGCAAATATCAAGGTCAAGTTCTTCTGCTGTGAAAGTCACTACAACGGAACTGTCATGAACCTGTCCGAGGACGGAATGTATATCAGTACTGACGAGATGAGATTTCCCTTTGATTCTGAAATTGAGATAATAATCCCTTTAAATGAAGACATTTTAAAAGTCCCTGTTAAAGTCATGAGAATTACAAAATCATCTGACTTGTATGACGGGCTGGGGGTTAAAGTGCTAATGCCTTCCGAACATTACATCAATTTTGTTAATAACTGTAAAAATTGCTGATTAGTCCCACGTTTCATCAGGCCTGCTGATAGAAATACATTAATATGGATTGACCTGACAGTCTTTCATCTTATGATGTTTCTACAGTGTTGCGGGTTGTCTGGAGTTTTCCCCTGTTAATATCAATTACTACCTTTAACCGCTTTATATCGGCATCCATACCGTCAAGAAATTCAATTATGTACTCTTTGTCCTGTCCTTTTTTCTGCATGACTTTCTCAAGGGTGCTTATATCAGAATGATAGGACCGGAACCTCTCCATCAACCTCTGTCGTAAATACTCTGTTGCAGCATCAACAAGCTTTGATATGTACTGGAATTTTAAATTTTCCCGATAATTCTCGAAATGAAAAACAATGGATTTTTCGGTTTCCTGCTTAATCAGCTTAAATCCATCAGCAAGGGCCCGCATCTGTTCTGCCATTTCATTTTCTACAGGTTTCTTTAATGCTTTCTTAAAAAACTTTGTCAAGGAATAAAGACCCAGACGCATAATGGCTTCAGTCCTGACCTTTGCCGAGTATTGTAAGGTAGTGGACGAAGACGGAAGTTTTAGCCCTGAAATTCTCTTGATTGAATCAAGGTCCAGCAGGCTCTGGCTGAAAAGGGACAACTTCTCATCCTGCATCTCTGAGTTACCGAGTGATGCCTTTAAATTATACATATCATCCGAGGCCATTGATTGAAAAGACCTGGCAACGGATTCAAATTTCTTTCTCACTTTAGCTTCTGATTTACCTGCAAAACTGGCAAGTTCGGGAGTAATTGTCCTTGTCATGAATGTATCAATTGCCTGTTTAAATTCCTGGAACACCTGATATAACGTATTGGAGAATCCTACTGAATTAAGCTGGTCCAGATATTTCTCAACCGAAATTTCATATTTGATCACAAAATCCCTTGTCTGACCGAGCACACCTTCTGAAGGAACATTAAAGAAACGGTCAATATCTTTCTTTAATACTTTCATAAGATCATCTCTGGAACCATCGAGAGTATTCTTTATCAATGACTTGAGCTGGTCCATGCGCTCCTGATGCCGTTCCATCCTCTTTATGGTTTCAGATGCGCTGTTTATATCCTTGACAAGAAGCTCCTTGTATGTGCCGGCCCAGCTTTCAACCCCGTTAAGAATAATATCCATACGTTCAAGATGATTGTATAGCAGAAGATTTGATCTGTCGCGTGTGAGTTTTCCCTGTAATACATTGTTAAAGCGATCAGTTTCCCTGTCGGAAACATCAACCATTTCATCTTCAGCCATCCATTGGGCCAGACGGAGACTGTCCTTTTTTTTCAGAACGTCAGACATTGCCCTGAACAGGTTTAATAATGCAGACAGGGAAAATATTTCAGGATCAGGTTTAATAAGCGCCAGCTCTTCTTTCACCCTGGCTATAATTGCCTGCATGTCAGAGAGTGATTCATGCTCACTGAAATCAGCGTTCACGACAAAAATGATATTTCCCAGCATTCCCATCTTTTTTATTATTGAAAGAAACCGGATGTCAGACTGGCGGACTCCGGTGCGGCTGCTGATTACATAAACGATAAAATGTGTCTGAAGAAGATAATCCTGTATCATCGCAAGGTGCATGGGATTTGGAGAGTCACTTCCCTGGCAGTCCGCTATTTCCACTGATGTGTCAAGATCTTTACCGCTGATTTGAAGTTCTATATCTTTCAGATAGACTGCCAGTTCATCATCACCGGCATATATCCGGTGCTCGGCAAACCGTTTTCCGCTGAACTTTGTTATCGCTTTGCCCGATTTAATCATCTCTGCAACCCTGCTGTACCCCTTCAGGTACAGAGATAACAGCACACTGTTTGTATTGCGGGTACCATCTATAATCTGGAGATCATCACTTAAACTGTCCAGAGCGTTCTGAAGAACCTGGCGGTCACTGATCTGCCTGATATCAAAACTCTTGCCCTCATTGTGATTTTCCCATGCAGGGAACATGACAAGGGCCTGCTGAATCTCGGAATTAATTTCATCCCAGGATTTGAAATACAGCTCGGCTTTCAGTTTTTTTCCATTTCTGATCCGGGTAACTATGGATGTTATAACACCCGCACCTCTCTTGAGATAATCACCTTTGAAAATAGAGTTAACAAGTGTGCTTTTGCCTGACTTTACTGATCCTATAACAGCAATGCGGACAACTTCCTCTTTAATCTGCCGCTTAATGTCTCCGCATGCGTTTATCCATTCATCAAAGCGGGAGTCGGCAATATCAGGCTGTCCCTGTACCCTCGAAAGTAAAAGAGATAGAGACTCATTAATATCAAGCAGTTCTGTTTTGAGACTATTATATTGTTCTTTCATTTTCAGATTTATGTAACTCCTGAATAATTTTCCCCGGGAACCCGGATGTCATATAAGACGCCTACTATTATACTTTATTATTAAAAAATGTCATCACCGGTTTATTTATATTATTCATCACGCGATAAATTTACCGGACACTTACTTTTCAGCTTTGCCCAGTTTATTTTCAATGCTCCTGCAAATCCCGTGAAACATATTTAGTTCCCAGTCTGAAAGTCCTGCACGTCCCAGGCAGTGTTTTATGTTCTGTATGGCCTTCTTTCCCGTAAGATCACCATCATGGGGAATATATTCTATCAGTCTCAGGGCCTTTTCCATCCGTTGATAAAGATGGTCGATGGCTTTCTGGTCTGCAAATGCAGGCACATCAGCATAAAGCAGGTTGCCGTCTTTGTCCAACCCCCTTTCCTTTACGCCGGCCTTTGACAGCTCGTATGCAATTATCAAAACTGCATGGGCCAGGTTTATTGACGGCTGCCTTTTATTGGCAGGTATGTTCATCATAAACCCGCACCTGTCAACTTCCTCATTAAATAGCCCCCTGTCTTCCCGACCGAACAGTATTGCAACTTTATTGGCAGATGCAATTTCATACAACTGTCCCGTGCCCTGATCAACCGGTAAAAATGCGCCCCTTCTCCTGCCCCTTCTTCGAGTGGTACCAACTACATACTGCATATCATTTACTGCTTCCTCAAGAGATGAAAAAGTCTCAGCGTCTTTTAATATCTTCCTGGAACCATGTGCAAACATCCTTGCTTCATCTGTGTCCAGTGATGGAGGATTTATGAGACGCAGATTATGAAAATCCATATTATTCATGGCCCTGGCAGCTGATCCTATATTTCCGGATTCTTTTGGTTCCACCAGTATGAAATATATGTTTTTCTTCCAGTTTTTCATTTTACTTCAAATGGTTACATGATTCTCCACATTACATAAACATTTCAATAATAACACAGCACTCATCGTCAATAGAATAATGCATCTTTGAGTGATAATATAAATCATGGCCGGGCTTAAGAATTCCAGATCATGTCCGATATAAAAAACAGGAGATGAGGTAACTGTCAGACAAGCAAATTTAATGGAATAGAAAAATGAACAGAACTGTACACAAAACATTTAATAAGGAAGTAAGCAGATACAAAAATTCTCTTCTTTTTTATGCAAAACAATGCGACTGGGAGACCTTTAAGTCCAAAGCCGGCAGCCTGTTTGATTACATCGAGTCTGTTGAGATCAGGGAAATAGAAAGAAAGTTCTTTAAAATATTCAAGATCATCCTGAGCGTTCTGTTTTTTGCCGTGTTTTTCATCATCAGCGTCAATCCTGACGCAAATCCGGAATTGAGCCGGGTAAAGGAAATCATGATAATAGCAGCACTGGCAGGATGCTGTTATGAGCTGTACTTATTCATAAGTTTCAGGTTTTTCATGAAACATAAGAAACATTTTTATACGAAAAGAAGGGAACGATTCATCATAAATATCCAGGGTGATTTCAGAGATATCATTGTTCCCTCTGTTATTGAACAGGCACATACATCACCACAGGCAACGGCAGAACCAGAACAGGTCCTGCAAAATGCATTTTAGAGTGTTTGTAAACTTTTTATGCGATCTTGAGTTGAACTATTGTTGAGCAACTGTCGTTGAAGCATTCTCTGACTTTTTATCAAACAACCTCAAGAAATCCTCAAGTATCAGATAAAGCGAAGGCACCAGCAGCAGAGTAATAAACGTTGCAAACAATATTCCAAAGCCCAGACTTATTGCCATGGGGATCAGAAACTGGGCCTGCATGCTCTTTTCCAGGATGATCGGAGTCAGGCCGAGAGAGGTTGTAAGTGATGTCAGAACAATAGGGCGGAACCTCCGCTGGGCTGCTTCCACTACTGCCTGTTTCAATTCAATACCGGCCCGTCTTTTTTCATTTACAAACACAACCAGCAGCAGGGAATCATTGACCACCACGCCGGTCAAAGCCACAACCCCGAACACGCTGAGCATACTGAGGTTAAAACCCATAATAATATGACCGATAATAGCCCCTACAAATCCGAATGGAATTGCCGACATAATGATAAAAGGCTGCAGGTAACTCCTGAAGGGAATGGCAAGCAGGGAATACATCACCAGAAGGGCCAGCATGTATCCTTGAGCCATGCTTCCCAAAGAATCCATACGTTCTTTTTCTTCCCCTTCAAGATCATACGTCAGCCCGGGATAATCATTTGCTAAATCGGTGAGGACTGTTTTTTTCAGGTCTGCATTTACTTCCTCGGCATTCGCGGTCCTGCTGTCAACACGCGCGGTGACGTTAATTACCCTTTTTCTGTCGGTACGGTTGATCTCGCTGAAGCCCCTCCCTTCGTCAACATAGGCGGCCTGATGAAAAGGTACTTCACTGCCGTCGCGTGTGCGTATCCGCATTGATTCAAGATCAGCGAGACTCTTCCTGTCCTCCTCGGGATATCTGACCATGACCTTCACTTCATTGCGTCCCCTCTGAAGCCTCAGGGCCTCGCTTCCATAAAATGCAGCGCGTATCTGGCGGCCCAGGTCCTCTTCTGTAATACCGAGAGTGCGGGCCTCGGGCTTGAGTCTGAGCTTCAGCTCACGTTTGCCTCTGGTATAATTATCATCAATATCACTGACTCCCGGATAGGAGGCGAGCGCCTGCCTGATTCTTGTTACTGCATTGGCAAGGACGTTGTAATCATCATGGGCAAGTCGAATATCTACATTTTTGCCAAAACCAACGAGACTGGAGACAAATGATACCGAATCCGCGCCCGGGACATCACCGACTGCCTCACGCCATGTGCCTGCTATGTCAGCAGCGAGGACACCGCGCTTTTCAGCATGTGTAAGGAGCAATGCAATGTTGGACAGATGTGAGCCGGATGATATACTGGACCCCATGGGACTGGCAAATATCGAATTTCCGACGGTTGAATACACATGTCTCAGCACACTGCTCCCGTCAGGCCTCTTTTCATCATAGTCCTTTACAACATCCTGTGCCTTACTGACAAGAATATCGTGGGCCCTGACCGTGTCTTCCACTGGTGTGCCAAAGGGCATTTTTATCGTGGCGGTGATCAGGTCACCGTCGACTTCAGGCATGAAGCGGAATTTAATAATTCCTCCCCCCACAAGTCCCGCCCCTATGAACAAAAGTGCAATAGCCGTCGCAAGAGTCGTGTATTTGTAATGAATACATAATGACAGAAAGCGCTTATACGGACCGGACACAAAACGCTCAAGAGCGCTTCCGAATCTCTCTCTCATACGGGTTACATAACCAGACATCCCCCTCGATGGTGGTGTGGACTTTCCAAAACTAAGATGAGCGGGAAGGATCAACAGGGATTCTACAAGAGAAATTGCCAATATGGGTATTACCACCAGGGGGACTACCTTGATGAATTTGCCCATTGTCCCGCTGACATATACGAGAGGAAGAAAAGCTGCGATTGTTGTGAGTACTGAAAAAATAACAGGCCGTCCTACCTCTATAGTTCCATCCACAGCAGCATTCATATAGGGCTTTTTCATCCCGCGGTGCGTATAGACATTTTCCCCTACCACAATGGCATCATCCACTACTATGCCAAGCGCGAGTATAAATGCAAACAGAGAGAGCATATTTACGGAGACATCAAGGGACGGCATCATCAGGAGGGCGCCCAGAAACGAAATGGGGATGCCAAGCATTACCCAAAGAGCAAGACGAATCTGCAGGAAAAGACCCAGGATGAGAAAGATCAGGACCAGACCGATGCCAGCGTTTTTCAGGAGGAGATTGAGTCTGCTCCGGTAGATATCGGAGAAGTCATTCCATACGGCAAGATTGAGCGACTCCGGGAGTGACGGTTGTTTCTGCTTTACATAGTCCTTTACAATGTTTGAGATATCAAGTGGTTTCTGATCGCCGACACGATAGACCGCTATCATGGCTGCCGGCAGCGCGTCCAGACGTGCAAATTCATCGGTCTCCTGGAACCCGTCCCGCACTTCAGCAATGTCGCCGAGAGTCAATTCTGTTCCATTGCTCTGTTCAAGAACGGTAATGTCTGCATATTCCGGCCCGCTGTAGCGTTTTTCTTTTGTACGGATCAGGACATCGCCGCCTCTGGACTTCACTGCTCCTCCCGGAAGGTCTATCGAGGACTGTCGTACCTTCTCAGCGATCTGTCCCAAAGTCAGACCGTAACGCTGCAATGTTTCTTCTTTTACATCAATGGATATTTCATATGGCCGTACCGCCCTCAGGTCCACCTGGGTGATTTCAGGTATGGTGAGCAGTTCATCCCTTATGGCCTCGCCCTGTTCCCGAAGACTTCGTTCAGGGGCTTTGCCATACACCATAATTGACACAACTTCATGGCGGTTTTCTATTTTACTTACGACCGGTTTTTCAGCGTCTTCAGGAAATGTCGTAATACGGTCAACCTCGGCCTTGATGTCCTGCATAATGATGTCAATATCCTCTCCTTCGAGGATTTCCGCTGTTACCCGGGCAAAACCTTCAGAGGCAACCGATTTGATTTCCTTGATCCCGATAATGCTGCTGAGATTCTCCTCCAGTTTCAGGATGATACCATCTTCAACTTCCTCCGGGCCTGCCCCGGGATACGCGACCAGGACCTGAACCATGTCAAAGTCTATTTCAGGAAAGACCTCCTGCTTTATATTAAAGGCCATGACCAGACCGCCCACAATGAAAATCATCATCAGGAGATTTGCAGCTACATGGTTGTTTGCCATCCATTTAATCTGGCGGTTCATTATTTTTCCTCTTTACGTTCTTTCATCTAATAATATATTCAGGCATGTTTAAGATACATAGTAATGTAACGAGTGACGGGTAACGTGTGACGAGTGGGTAAACCCGTTACGCGTCACGGTCTTCTGAGTTTCATCCCGTCAGCTGCTCCTGAAATATTGGTTAACACAATCATCTCACCATCAACAAGACCTTCACTGATAATTACCCTGTCCCGTTCCATTCTTGTAACGACAACCTCCCTGATATGCAGTTTGTCACTGCTATCCATAATCCAGACGGTTGAGTTGTCTCTTAACGTAGTTCTGGGAACGATAAACACTCCTTTCAGTGTCTTCCCTTTAATCCGTACATCTACAAAAGAGCCTGCCGCGAGTGCCGGATGGGAAGGACCTTTTTTCTCCTTCAGTCCATAGGGGTCATGGACATTCACGATAAGATTCATCATGCGGCTTTTGGGATCGACCTCTCCTGAAGAGCGTGCGACATGGCCATGCCACGTGTACATTTTTCTTCCCACATTTAAATGAACTGACGCTTCACCCCTGTTTTGTTTTTTTCCATGACGCGGTATGTCCAGCCAGCGCAAGTCGTCCAATGGCAGAGGCACGGAAATTTCAGCAGTATCTGTGCCCGCCAGCAGACCAACACTGCTGCCGGACCGGACGAACTGGCCGATGTCAATACTCTCGCTTCGTACACGGGCATTGAAGGGAGCTTTTACTTTTGTGCGCTCTAAATCAATTCCTGCCTGCTCGACCTGGGCAGATGCGGCTGCGAGCGCGGCCTTTGCACTTTTGAGCTGGGGTCCGTATAGTACAAGCGGGTTTGGAGGACTGTCCCTGTCCTGATTCAATTGCTCCCACTCAGCACGTGCAATCTGTGCCCGGCTTTCCATTGTCGCCAGATCATATTCAGCCTTTGCCCGAGCTGATATTGCACGTTCTAGAGCAAGACGGTAATCAGTGGCCTCGATAGTAAACAGCACTGCATCCATTTCAAAAAAACCTCCCACGACCAGTTCCGGGGCGGTCTGCACGACCCGTCCGCTCACCTGGGGTATGATGGAAACTTCCCGGGATGATGCCACGGTCCCAGTGCCTTTTATGATCACCTCAGCATTTCCCTTCTCTGCTATTAAGACCTCAACAAGTATGCCGGGATCTTTTTTGTTGACCTCTTTATGCGGCGCCTGTCGTGATGCAATGAGAGTCTTCATTATTACAACTCCCAGCACAATAATAATAATAGGGAGTACTATTTTAAAAAATGTTTTTTTCTTGCTCATTCCTGATTCCTTTGTCAATTATAAGTTAAAAGTAGAAAGTAAAAATTTAAAAGTCAATAAAATATCTTTTTCCTCTATAATTTTCACTTCTTAGTTTTTACTTCTTACTTCTTAGTTTTTACTTCTTACTTTTTAGTTTTTACTTCTTACTTCTTGGTTTTTACTTCTTACTTCTTAGTTCTTTCTTTTCAATTATCTCATCAATCCATTCCCCTCCAAGTGCACGGGCAAGCTGGATATTGTCAGATATCAGCTGTCGTTTTGCCTGGAGGAGATTGCTCTCTGCGTTGAATAGTGCAAGCTGTTCGGTCAGCACGGGCAGGTAATCGCTGAGCCCCTGCATATACCTCTCAAGCGCAAGGCGATGAGAATTCTTTGATGCATTCACCTGATCACTTAACATAGCAATCCGTTTTTTTGAAGCAATGATTCCGGCAAGTGAATCTTCAACTTCCCTGAAAGCATTGAGAACAGATTGATGATATTCTGCCATCTGACCTCTGAACTCTGCTTCTGCGCGTTTGACTTCTGCCTTTCTTCTATTGCCATCAAAAATCGGCTGGGCGATCTGCAATAATACACTCCACAGAATATTGGGAGAATCAAGAATGGATCCGACTTCATCACTTGCGCCACCGTAGCTGCCGACCAGGTTAAATGAAGGGAATCTGTCTGCTATAGCAGTACTGATTCTTTCGTCACTGGCTTTTAGTCTCAAAAGGGATGATTGTATGTCAGGCCTTTTCATTAACAGTTCAGAAGGCAGACCGGCCTTTATGTCAGGAGAGTTTATCAGACTCACGCTGTTGCCGCCTATATCCTGATCAGGAAAACGTCCGGCCAGAACAGACAATGCATTGAGTGTAACTGCAAGATTGGACTCAAACACCGGCCGCTGTGCCATTGCTGAAGAAAGGTTTTGCCGTGACTGGTAAAGGTCAATTGACGGGGCCAGCCCTTCTTTGTAGCGGCGTTCCACTCTATCCAGGGTGTCCTGGAATGACGCTATGGTCTTATCAGATAATTCAAGCTGCGCACGCTGCTCCACTGCCTGGTAATAGAGTTCTGCTACCTGTGCTGAGATGCTTATATATAGTGCCTTTAAGTTCTGTTCAGTTGCCAGCATATCAAAGTGGGCCGCTTTAGTGGATGAGCCCAGCTTTTTCCAGAGGTCTATCTCATAACTTGCCATTGCCGAAAGTGAATATACATCAGAAGTTGATGCACCAAAGGCACCTGCCTGCCGGGTCCTGCCACCGGAACCTTCAAGGTTTACATTGGGCCATCTGGCTGAACCGGTTTTTTCCAGTATTGAAACCGACTGCTGCAGGCGTTCATATGCCTGTACTATTTCCAGGTTGTGCCTGAATGTTTCTGCCATTAACTGATTGAGCTTTTCATCTCCAAACTCTTCCCACCACCTGCCTGAATAAGAAATTACACCAGTTAGTTCAGAATAACTGGATGGCATTTCAATGACAGGCTCCTTCATATCTGCTTTGTGAACAGAGCAACCTGTGAATATAATAATGACAGCAATTATTAATATTGTATTATTCATTTCGCTTTCATTCCCGCGGTGACATAAGGCACCATAAGATCTATTAATGAATCAGCATCCATTTCAATCTTCATATTCATAAACTCTTTATTGATATGACTGCATATATGAATGGTATGAAAGAGCGCTCCCAGGGTAAAATGCAGTCTCCAGAAAATTATATCGCCTGAATAGCGGGGTAAAGATTCACAGGCAGTTTCATAGAGCAAATTAAACAAAGGTTCTATATATCGCATAAACACATCCCTGACAGTATGATCAGGATCAGAAAATGACCTCCCTATGAAGATAAAAAAATATTCTGCTCCATGGTTTGATTCTTTGAATTTCAGAGTAGGTTCTATAAATGCGGACAGGACTGCCTTTATATCAGGTTTCTTTCCTTTCTTGTGGGCATCTGCCTTAACTGCGTTCAGTCTTTTTTTTCGTAAACTGTTTAAAGGCAACAGTCTGCGCTTTATCACCTCTTCAACAAGTGTTTTTTTGGTTCCAAAGTGATAATTGACAGCAGCGAGATTGACTTTTGCCCTGCCGGTTATTTCTCGCAGTGAAGTGCCACGATACCCGTCCAGGGCAAACAAGTATTCTGCTGCATCAAGAACGCGCTCCTTTGTATCTGCCTGATTGATCGACCCTGTATTCATACACTTGATTAAAACATATGTTTTAATCAATGTCAAGGGAGCGGCTCCTCACTAATGATTTTAATGAATCATGAGAAGCAGTTAATAGTAATACGCCATATCGTTTCATTCCCTGCTATAATATCCTCATGATTTTATTTTAAAGGGAGACCTGTCATGCCAAAAATTGCAATTATTCTTGCAGAGGGTTTTGAAGAGCTGGAGGCCACAGCTATTATTGATGTGCTGAGAAGGGCAGGGATTGAGGTTGTATCTGCCGGTTTGACCGAAGGGCCTGTTTCAAGCGCACGCAAAGTGAAACTGATTCCTGATACAGTCATAGATTCTTTGAATTCTGATGATTTTGATATGCTTGTTTTACCGGGAGGAATTCCCGGATCAGACAACCTGAATGCGGACAAAAGAGTGGGTGACCTGATCAGGGATTTTGATAACAAAGGAAAACTGAACGGAGCGATCTGCGCAGCTCCATACGTACTTGCCAATGCCGGGGTCCTTGAAGGCAAACATGCGACATCATATCCTACGTTTAAAGACAGGCTTGGTAATGTTGAGTATGAAGAGAAGACTGTTGTGACCGATGGAAATGTAATGACCAGCCGGGGTCCGGGAACAGCCATATGCTTTGGTCTTGCTATTGTTGAGCGCTTTCTGGGGCCGGAGAAGGCCCGGGAGATCAAAGATGCAATGTTGGTCAACCAGGACTGTTAAATTCAGATTAATAAGAGAGGTTAATTATGGATCCACATTATAGAGTGGTTATTTTTGGATCTGCACGTATAGAAGAAGGGGATGAAGAATACAATGATGTATTCAATATTGCCAGGGGATTGGCAGAATCAGGTTTTGATGTTGTTACCGGCGGAGGCCCGGGCATTATGAAGGCTGCCAATGCCGGGCATAAAAGTATAGAGTCAGACTCTCATTCCATAGGATTAAACATAACACTTCCCCATGAACAGGACGCAAATAAATATCTCGATATAAAAAAAGAGTTTGACAGGTTCAGCGGTCGACTCGATGCATTTATGTCCTTGTCTGACGCGGTAATTGTTGCTACAGGCGGTATAGGAACGCTACTTGAATTATTTTATTCATGGCAGTTAATTCAGGTTAAACATATCTGTGATACACCCATTATACTTTATGGGGAGATGTGGACCGGTCTTGTTACGTGGCTAAGGACTGAAGTCCTGTCAAGAAAATTGTTTGACAGTGCTGACATGAATAACATTATCCATATCAAATCTATTGAAAATGTTCTTAATTTTATCAGACAGGTACATAACGATAGATCATCATTGGAACATGTGTGCGTCAATTATGACAAATACAGGGTGAAATTTGGTGAGACAGAAAGTTAAGGGGAAAATCTTAATGAGCATGCAAAATTTCTAACTGACAAAAACAGAGGCTTTGAATTTAGCTCACATTAATTGTTATACTATTACTTGCCTCAAACATTTTGATCCGTATTACCTGAAAATCATTATATGAATAGACGGTCTTTCTTAAAAAAACTGACAGGATATACTCTGGGAATAACAGCAGGCGGACTGGTTTTGCCGTATAAGGTAAAGAGTGAGCTGGTAAAGCCATTTGCTGAGTTGATCTCCGGGAACGGCCTGGATGATGAAATTCGAAACAGGATAGCTGAGTTGAGGAAATCCAATCAGAATCTGCAGTTTGGGGAACTTCATTGCCATTCACACTATTCCGACGGGGCGTATTCAGTCAGGGACCTTATGCTCCGCTCTGCATCACTTGGACTTGATTTTCTGGTCATTACGGAGCATCTCACGCCCCGTGAGTACAAGCTGGAAAACTGCCTTGATTCAATCACAGCACAGCGGAATCTTCTTAACAGGTGGGATCATGGTAAGATGAGACCTCCGGCCGTCTATCCTGCTTTTGAAATCAGCACAAAAGAGGGACATCTCATTGCTGTGTTTCCTGAAGATTATTTTAAGCCGGAACGGCTGAGAGAGATTAAACAGTACTTTTCCAGGTTCGATCACTATTCCATCCCCGTGGATCTGACGGCTGGTTTACTCAGGAAAATGGGTGCTGTATCGATTGTGTCCCATCCTGA
>CALZMZ010000020.1 GCA_945788685.1 Thermodesulfovibrionia bacterium
TCTGTATAAAAGAAGTCCTCATAATATAATCAGAATCGATTTCGGCAAGGACAGAGACGGTGATAATGAACATGAAAACCGTTATACAAGAGCAGCCTCGTATCTGAATGACTGGCTGAAACAGGGAATCCTGACCAGAGATGATGAGCAATGTTTTTACTGTTATGAGATCCGTTATACGATCGATGGAATGGAGAAAAAAACAAGAGGATTTCTGGGAGCGGTCAAAATAGAAGAGCTTGGTACAGGCAGGGTCCATCCCCATGAAATGACGTATTCCAAACCAAAATCCGACAGACTAAATATCCTGCGTTACTGCAATGCAAACACGAGCCCTATTTTTTCTCTATACAGCAGTGAAGAAAAAACGATATCTTCAATACTTGAGAAAATTTCTGACCAGTCTCCGTACATGGAATTTGAGTATGATAAGGGCTTTACGCATCGTCTCTGGAAGATCAGTGACAGGAAAGAAATAGATGCTATTGCTGGTGAGATGGCTGACAGAGATGTCTTTATTGCTGACGGTCACCACCGCTATGAAACAGCCCTGGCATTTAAAAAGGAGATGGGGGACAGGGGCCTTTGCAGGACCGGTGAAGAGACATTCAATTATGTGCTTATGTTCCTTGCCAATATGGAAGAAGAAGGGCTGTCGCTGCTTCCGACACACCGTATCATCGAGGTGGACTCTGAAATCAGGATCAGGGAAACATTAAAACAGCATTTTGATCTGCAGAAGATATCTGCAGAAGATATATCAGGAGAGCAGGCCATGGCAAACATGCTGGAATCAATGCATGGCAGGCCCCACTCTTTCGGAATGTACCTTACAAACACAGGTGATTACTATACCCTCACATGTAACGGATCATCTCTTGATGCAGACCTGCCTGACTGCCTGAAAAAACTTGATGTATCCATTCTCCATAAATTCATTTTTGAGAACCTGCTGAAAGTTGATCATTATGAGTATGAGATGGACCCTGCTGTTGCTGTTGACAGGGCAATGAAAGGGTCTTTTGAAGCGGTCTTTTTCCTTAACCCGACGTTAATAAGTGAGTTAAAGGAAGTCGCCCTTGCAGGTCACCGGATGCCGCCCAAGTCGACTTATTTTTATCCCAAACTTCTTACGGGAATGGCAATATATAAGTTTTAATTACCGCCTGCAATCAACATTCAGAGTTTAAAACCACAGGACCTCATCATGTTTTCAATCAGACAGTCAATTTCAATCTGGCTCATAAAATTAATCCAGCAATTCGGTCCCCGCAACGTTAATGTCCTGGGCAGAACATATGAGATATCTAAAGATGTTTTTAATCCAAAGTATTATTTCACAAGTCAGTTTATGGCAAAAAATATGATCATTCCAATGGGTGCAGTGGTACTGGATATAGGAACCGGCTCCGGTATACAGGCGATAACAGCAGGCCTCACAGCGTCAAAAGTAATTGCCATAGATATTAATCCTGAAGCTGTGAAGTATGCAGAAAAGAACGTGAAAGCCAACAAGCTCGAACATACAGTTTCTGTACTGGAAGGAGATCTTTTTTCGCCTCTAAAGCAAAAATCGTTTTTTGACACTATCCTGTTAACTCCTCCTTATATGGAGGGAGAACCGCAAACCGGTTTTGAACATGCATTATATGACCGGAACAAACAATTGATCAGACGTTTTTTCAGAGAGGCAGGTAATTACCTGAAACCCGGAGGATATGTGCAGATGTTATATTCTTCTATTGCAGGGCCGGACCATGCTCTTGATATATCAGCGGAATTTGGATGGAAGCATGATGTAATTGCACATGAGAAAACATTCTCGGAAAGTTTCTATATTTATAAATTATGGATCAACTCATAAAATATATAAGGATTCGAGTGAACTGCTGAAGAACTGCTAAGGAGTTAAAGGTCTGGCAGAGGGAAAAGGATGCTCAGGGCGTTTATAAAGTCACTGCATAATAAACATTTGAATCATGGAATCCTTGACCCCTTTATTGCAATATATGGGAGAAGAACCTGACTTATATTTATCTCAGATCTGACTATCAAATCCGGGTATAGACCATAGATTTGATCATAAAGCCACAACAAAGGTTACTGGCACGTTACCAGGACAGATATAATTACGAGAAATTCATGTATGACTATATTACTTTATTTCAGACCCTTACCATTAAAGTGCCCTTTTTTATTGACAAAATCCGGTCTTTTTTGAAATAATAATAGTTGCATCAAAACGCAAATACCAATAACTCATCATTACGACTCAGGTTTTAAGAATTGATCAAATTCATCGCTGCAAACAAATGGTTTAAAAACAGTCACGTCCTGAAAAATATCAATCTTGAAATTGCCAAGGGAGAAGTTATTGTTATTTGCGGTCCCAGCGGAGCAGGTAAAAGCACACTCCTGAGAACCATTAATAAACTGGAGCCGATCGATGATGGTGAGATTATTGTTGACGGCATGTACATTTCTGATCCAAGGACCGACCTGACGGCATTAAGGGCTGAAATTGGCATGGTTTTTCAGCACTTCAACCTATATCCTCATAAGACAGCGATCAAAAACATAACACTTGCTCCCCGAAAAGTAAGGGGCCTGAGCAGGAAAAAGGCTGAAGAAAGAGCTCTCAAGCTCCTTGAAAAAGTCGGACTTGATCACAGGCAGGACTCCTTCCCTGTTCAGCTTTCAGGCGGTGAGCAGCAGCGGGTAGCCATAGCCAGAAGCCTGGCAATGGAACCCAAGATCATGCTCTTTGACGAACCCACTTCTGCGCTTGACCCGGAACTTATTAATGAAGTCCTTGACGTTATGACCTCACTGGCCAGGGAAGGCATGACCATGGTTGTAGTAACACATGAAATTGGATTTGCCCAGAAAGTTGCAGACAGGGTCGTTTTTATGAATGATGGAGAGATTATCGAAATAGGGTCCCCACCTGATATATTTGTAAATCCCCAGCATGAAAGAACAAAAGAGTTTATGAGCAGTGTATTTCATATTCCGATCTTTAGTGAATCGCAAGAGGAGGAGTAGGAAATTATTGAATTTGCGTATGAGTTTGACTGGAGTATACCTTTCAAAGAACCTTACTTTGAAATGCTCATTACCGGGATTAAAATCACCCTGATCCTGCTTGTTGCCACATCCATTTCCTCGTTATTGCTTGGTACCATAATTGTAATAATGCGGATATCAAGAATCAAGATCCTGCGTTTTTTTGGCACCTTATATGTCGAAATATTCCGTAATATTCCCGGACTGTTCTGGATACTTTTTTTCTATTTTGTTTTTCCTGAATTGCTGCCCCGGAGTTGGGGAGACGCATTGAATGGTTATATTCATTACCCTGTTATTGCCGGTATCCTTGGCCTGACCGTTGATAATGCGTCATATGTATCTGATATTCTCAGAAGCGGCAGATTATCAATACCCCATGCACAGAGAGAAGTTGCAATATCATCCGGATTGAGCCGTGTCCAGCAGTACCTGCATGTTCTTTTACCACAAATGTTCAGGGCAACACTGCCGCCTCTGGGTACGAGAATGGTACATAATTTCAAGAATACATCTCTCTGCATGGCAATATCTGCCAGTGAACTTACCTGGGCAACCCAGCAGATTGAGTCACTGACGTTCAGGGGTATCGAAGCAACATCAATCGCAACATTATTTTATATCGCTCTGGCAAGTATTATGGTGGCTGTAATAATTCTTCTGGAAAAATTTCTTAATATTGATGTTTCGAGTCTGAAACAGTCAAAAGCATAAAAAATGATAGATTTACTTGGGCAATTTGATAATATCCGGTTTTATCTCCTGGGACCATATCCGAAAGGTGACATCGGGGGCCTGGCGCTGAATATTATCCTTACAATACTTGCAATTTCTTTCAGCTTTATTTTCGGTGCATTACTTGGATACAGCAGGCTCTCATGCAGAAGATATATCAAACTCCCCTGCATGGCATATATAGAGATTGTCAGGGCAACCCCGCTCATCATGATTATATTCTGGATGTATTTCTTTCTCCCCTATCTTGTTGGAGGTCATGCTACAATTATCTCCAGTGCAGTTGTTTCTCTCAGCATTTATGCTGCTGCTTATCAGGCAGAGATAGTCAGGGCCGGCATTTTAGCAGTGCCAAGAGGACAGCTTGAAGCAGCATTGTCAACAGGAATGTCCAGATATGGAGCAATGCGTCATATTATCCTGCCACAGGCATTCAGGATTATGATCCCCTCTTTCGTGAGTTTTTTTGTGTCCCTCTTTAAAGACACAGCAACTGTATTTATCATCGGTGTTATTGAACTCACACAGGCCGGAATAATAATAAGCCAGAGAGATCCTGACAAGATGTATGCAGCATATCTGAGCATGGCGATTGGTTTCTGGTGCATATGCTTTACCATGTCTCACCTTGCCAGAAGGCTGGAGAAAAGAGTCGGGGTATTTGACCTTGAGTCAATCAGGCCTGATGCGTGCAGAGATGAATTCATGCTCCTCCCCAAACAGAAAAAAACCGGTGAAGGCATCGAAGAAAGTACAGCATGTGCTCCAGAAAAACCTGTGTAACAGCTTAATGATGATACCTTTCATAATGAGCCGGAATCAGCCTTCCTGTTCCCAGCCCATATCTTTCATGGACTAATTAAATAATGATGCAGGTGTTCAGCTGGAAGACATTAGTGTTCTATTTTGTTTAATATTATTCATGGCGATTTCTTCAAAAAAAATATCGTTTAAAATAAAGCATGCTGTTCTGATACTGTTCATGGTACTGGTGTGGTCTATATTTTTAATGGTATATCTGGACAGATTTATTACCCCCTTTGATCGATTAATTCCGGTGATTATGCCTACAAAAGTAATGTACGAGTCCCCTGCCGAGGGATCGATGAAGGACCGGATGGCGCATATGCAGAAAATATTGGCATCATCTCAAAAGGTATCAAATATTTCTTTTAGCATAATGATAGTTGCTTTTGTCTTATTCAGCGTCTACCTTACGATGGTCTATCAGCAGAAGCAGCGCCGCTCCCGTGAAAATATTCTGCTCAGACTGAAAAACCAGGAAATTGCCCGGCGTAATGAGTTTATCCGCTACATCTCCGCTACTATCGGTCATGAATTCAAGAACAATCTGGCAAGGATTAAAAGAAGACTTGACCTTCTGCCATCCCTTTCCGGAGATGTCAGGGAGAGCATAGACAGCAATCTGGATAATCTGTTTGCTGATATCAGGGTATTCAAGAAAATCTCTGATGAGCGGGAAGAGGAACTCGCTGATTTCTCGGAAATTAATTTAAGACATATGCTGTTGGCACTGTCTGACAAATACAGAGATATGGCAGATGTTACTATTTCAGACGAGTTTTACCCGCCGTCCATATACGCGTCTGAAACACTGCTGAATACGGTCTTTGAAAACCTCTTTGACAATGCAATCAAATATAGAAAGCAGGGCCAGAATAGAGCTATCATTAAAATGTCCTACTCACTTGACAGGGATGGAAGCCGGTCATATGTGAGAATATCTTTCAGAGATAAAGGCATAGGCATGGATGAGCCCCTTGCTGAAAACTGTTTTTATAAAAAAATTTCTACTAATACCGGGTGGGGAGAAGGTCTTTATTTTGCCAAGTATGTTATAGGCCTTCATGCCGGTAAAATCAGAGTGGGCAAGGAATACACTGCTCTGGAGACCGGGACTGAAATAATTATCAACCTGCCTTTTGTAGAGGAAAAAATAGATGTTTAAAGTATTGATAGCTGATGATAATTACGAAGACAGAGACCTGCTGAAAATGGAAATTAAGCAGGCGCTTGAGTCTGAGAAAACAGAGATTAAATTTTATGAAGCACCAGGTGTAAAAAAGACACTGGAACTGCTTGCTGATAATACATTTGACCTGCTTACCCTGGATATAGAATTTGACCGTCTGAATGAGGGACTTGACGCGTTGCCCGAGATTTTTGAGAAACATCCAACCCTGAATATAATAGTTATCAGCGGCAGGCTTAACAAGAATGAAATTACGGACCAGCTTTTCAGATTTACAAAGGACAATGTGCTGAAAGGCAAGCGGTGGGTGAGACACTTTGATGTACTGGATAAAAAGGACGATAAAAAAGAGGCATTACAACGTGCCTTTGCTTTTGCATTTAAACAGAAAGAGGCTGCCGGCAAAGTGCGTGACCTTTTTGTGCTTGCCGAGTCACTGCTTGATAAAAATGATCTGGACAAGTGTATAGAGGTCTATGGAAAGATTCAGGATATAGCTCCCGGCGAGCTGGAATCAAAGGAAAACATCAGGCTGCTTAACGGCACTGTTTCCAGGGAACAGGTACTCAAGTATATGAGGTCCGGTGATAACATTGTGGCATCGCTGCTTCTCGGGCATTATATCGAGAAACGCCTTAAGACTTTTACGCGCAGACAGATAGGGCGTGCTCATGCAACTCTTGCTGAGAGCCTTAAGGAATTAAGTTCCAAAAACAGAATATCTCATTTCAAGAAAGAGTTATTCAGTAAATTAATAAGGATGAGAAACAGGGCGATCCACAAACCTTCGGTCATTACAGATGATACTGTTCATATGGTTTTTAATGACCTGAAACTGTTGGAAAGCAAATATTAATGAAATCTGATACATCTTACAAATTCAGGTTCCCGGCTGACCAGATACTGGGGCTCACTTTAATTGGACTTATCCTGTTGAGTGCCTTGATATACTACAAGTCTGTCAAGGCACAGAGATATCTTGAACCTTCTCTTGCAATATCAGAGCCGCGGATAGCATTTGCCCAGAACATCGACGATCTTATAAAAAAAGAATTTGGAACTGAAGGAAACACCAGGGTTGTTTTTACTGCTAACTCCCTGCTGGTTGATGACAGCCTTATCTTTACCGACTCCTATAATAAGAATGCTGTTAAACCTGATTTTCTCATAAAACTGGGAAGTATATTTTTAGCAATCCTGAGTGACGATCAGATACGATCACAATTTGAATTGATACTTGTAAGCACCAGACTACCACAAAGCCCTCATCTCATTCTGAACAAACAAAAACAGATAGAAAAACAGAATAATGTAGAACTTGTTCTGAATTCACTATTGGATATTGCTCCGGCTCTCAAAAATGATTATACTCTTTATTTTACTTCATCAGTAATACCTGTCCTCCCTGATCAGAACGAAAACTGGATTGAGTTCCGTTTTATTCCCACAGAGCATCTTCATATAGATATGATCAAAAGCCTGAAAAAATATTCCTTCTGATGCCAGTATGCCGGCCTGACTCCCTGAAAAAGCGTATTACAATACGTCCCTAAGATCCAATTCCCTGTTCTTCTTTGAAGAAAGTGAAGATTCAGTCACGTCCTCATGCTTTTCTTGATAAACGTTCTCCATTCCCCTTTTTCAAGTACCTGATTGGGCCGGAAATATTTCTTATAGGACATCTTGGGATTATCTTTTATATAAAAACCAAGATAATAGTATTTCTTTCCCAGTGTCTGGGCCAGCTTTATTTCCTGAAGAATACTGAATATGCCGAGCCTCCTGTCCAGATAGTCAGTATCATAATAAAAATAATTTGATGAAAGTGAATCCATTCCCTGATCTACGACCCCTACCCCTATCAGTCTGTCACACAGAAAATATTCCATTTCAATAATCCGGCCATACCCATGATGAATGGCCATCAGGATATTTACTGAATCACCCGGTTCTTTTTTCTCTTCTTCAGCATGCTTTGAATGTACATATCCGTGATAGAGCATTATTTTTTCGGGTGTTAAAGATGATCTGTCTGAAATTTCTATCCTTATATCACTATTCTTTTTCAATGTTCTTATCTGGCTTTTCCCGGGTTTAAATCTTTCTGTCTCAAGTCTTAATGGCCGGCACTCTTCGCATGTTTCGCACACATTCCGATAAAAAATTCTGCCCAGTCTCCTGTATCCTTTTGAAAGATAGATATGGAATTTACCTGATTCCTCTTCATTCGGTATCAGGTATTCAATGGATGACACCCTGCCGTCCTTAAAATACGGACAGGGAGAATGTTCCTGAAAGACATGTAACGCAGAATCATGCTGGCTGCCGGTTGTCATGGATAATTGTTTATACGTTAACAGTATTGGCTCTTCATGTATTATATATGGTTATGAGCAATGTATTGAAATGGAAATTTATCATTGACAGGGGTGGTACATTTACTGATGTTGTGGGCATTGATCCATCCGGCCGTTTCCATTCCTTAAAACTGCTTTCACGTTCCTCTGCTTATAAAGATGCCTCAATAGAAGGAATAAGGAGAATCCTGGATATGCCGGCTGACCAGCCACTTTCTGAACATCTGATAGAGGGGATACGGTTCGGGACAACCGCAGCAACAAATGCCCTTCTTGAACGAAAAGGCTGTAATGTGGCTTTACTTATCACTAAAGGGTTTGCAGACCTCCTTGAAATCGGATATCAAAGCAGGCCAGATATTTTCAGTCTGTGCATCAGGAAGCCGTCTCTGCTTTATTCAGATGTGTATGAAATAGAAGAGCGTATAGATCATCAGGGAAACATCATTGAAACAGTCAATATCCCACAGTTGTCAGCGCTCATTGATAATCTTAAGAAAAGTAATGTTCAGGCTGTGGCGGTTGTATTGTTACATTCATGGATAAACCCTGAGCATGAATTGAAGCTGGAAACAGAACTCAGAAAAAATGGATTGGATAATATCTTCCTTTCTCATAAATCAGTTAACCTTATCAAGGTCGTAAGCAGAGGACAGAGTACTCTTGTTGACGCTTATCTTAGTTATGTCCTGACCGATTATGTAAACGGTATAAGGAAAGAAACAGGGGACATCCCTGTTGAATTCATGCAGAGCAGCGGCATGCTCACCCGACCGGACATGTTTACCGGCAGGAACGCAATACTCTCAGGACCGGCAGGCGGAGTTGTAGCTGTCGGAGCAATTGCAGAAGAAAAGGGATTAAGCGGACTCATAGGTTTTGATATGGGAGGCACATCAACCGATGTATGCAGATACGAAGGCCGCCTGGAAAAGATGTATGAAAAGACAGTTGCAGATATACCGCTCCAGACAGAGATGCTTGATATTGTTACTGTTGCCGCTGGCGGCGGATCGATATTAAATTTTGACGGCCAGCGCATGACTGCGGGACCTGAATCCGCAGGAGCTGATCCCGGCCCTGCATGCTATGGACTGGGGGGGCCTCTTGCTGTAACTGATGCAAACCTTGTTACAGGCAGGATTATACCCTCTTACTTTCCTGAAAGCTTTGGTAAAGACAGAAGCTCACCTCTGGATGTAAAAGCATCAGAAAAGAAATTCAGCATACTCCGTGACAGGATTAATACCTCCATGAACTCTTCATACAGCGACCGTGACATAGCAACAGGATTTCTCAGGGTGTCCAATGAAAAAATGGCCATGGCAATCAGGGAGATCTCTGTTTCACGCGGCTTTGATGTGAGGAATTACGGACTGGTCTGTTTTGGCGGAGCAGGAGGACAGCATGCCTGCTCAATTGCCACACTCCTCGGGATTGATACTATAATGGTCCACCCCCTCAGCAGTGTTATGTCAGCATATGGTATCGGTCTTTCCAGACGCGCCTGGAAGAGGGTCAGAACAGTTCTTAAATCATTTAATAAAGATATATATACTGAGCTGTCAGCATTAATAGAGGAGATCGAAATAGAGATTATCAGAAACAACAATCTTTCAGACAAAAGACTTATCAGGCAGCGTGAGATAGATCTAAGGCCAAAGGGGTCAGATACTTTTCTTACTGTTGCATACGGGGAATTCAGCAATACAAAAGAGCTGTTTAAGGCCCAGTACAATAGACTGTTCGGATTTACTCCTGACATGTCTGAACTTGAAGCAGTGAATGTGAGAATAGAACTCCGGGAATCAGAAGAGTACATTCCTCAATACAAAAAAGTTTCCAATACCGATTTCAAAGAGCACAGGCCTGATTCATTTAGTGAACTGTATTATTCTCATGGTGCTGTAATGGCCCCTGTATATGTGACAGCATCAATTACCCCATATGAGAAAATAATCGGCCCTGCATTTATTATTGACAGGGATTTTACTGTAATTGTCGATCCCGGATTTAGAGCTGAGGCAGATGAAACAGGTGTTATAACCATTAACAGAGTTGAGAAAAAGCAGAATGTTCATAAAAAGAACGTCGGCAAACCCGATCCTGTACTGCTCGAGGTATTTAACAACCTGTTCATGGGCATTGCTACTGAGATGGGAATAACACTGAAGAATACGGCATATTCTGTCAATATCAAGGAGAGGCTTGATTTCTCATGTGCCCTCTTTGATGCAGAAGGCGACCTCATTGCAAATGCCCCTCATATTCCGGTGCATCTTGGTTCCATGGGAGCTGCTGTAAAAGACTTAATAAAAGCGAGACAGGGTGATATGAATGAAGGAGATATGTATCTCACAAACAGTCCCTATCACGGCGGGTCACACCTCCCCGATCTTACCATCATAAGTCCTGTTTATTTCGATAAAGGCGGGATTCTTTTTTATGCAGCTGCCAGGGGCCACCATTCAGACATCGGCGGTACTACTCCCGGGTCAATGCCCCCTGCATCATCACATATTGATGAAGAGGGAGTGCTTATTCATAATTTTGTCATAGTACACAATGGAATTCTCAGGGAAACCCCTTTAAAACAATTGCTGTTAAACACTCCGTATCCCGTGCGGAATATTAATGAAAGACTTCATGACTTCAGGGCACAGATTGCGGCGTGCCGCAAAGGCATTACAGAGCTTGAGAATCTTATCGAACGCTATGGACTGGAGACAGTCAAAGAATACATGGGACATGTCCAGAACAATGCTGAATACTCTGTGAAAATGGCATTGATGAAGTTCGTGAAAGAGGAAAATGAATTTACATCATCCTTTGAGGATTTTCTTGATGATGGTACAAAGATCAATGCAACAGTGAAAATTATTTCTGGCAATAATCCGCCTGAAACACTCAGAGCTGTTATTGATTTCTCCGGAACGGGCCGTCAGCATGATAATGACAACCTGAATGCTCCTGAGGCTGTCACACATTCAGCTGTTTTATACGTGCTGAGAGCATTGATTGATCAGAATATACCATTAAACAGTGGATGCCTGAAGCCTGTTGAAATAATAATTCCTTCAGGCACGATTCTCTCTCCGGTTTATCCAGCTCCTGTTGCATCAGGAAATGTGGAAACATCACAGCGAATAGTTGATGTGCTTCTGGGCGCCTTTGGTATGGCGGCTGCCTCACAGGGCACAATGAATAACCTGCTCTTTGAAGCAGAAGGAGGACCAGCATATTATGAGACCATTGCCGGAGGATCAGGTGCAGCAGAAACATGTCACGGGGCATCCGGTGTGCAGGTACATATGACTAATACACGAATGACAGACCCTGAGATTCTGGAACACAGGCATCCCGGAGTGAGACTGGAGAAGTTTATAATGCGGAAGGGGTCCGGAGGTAAGGGAAAGTTCCATGGCGGTGATGGGGTAATAAGAGAAATGAAATATCTCAAGCCCGCAACCGTATCAATTATATCAGAGAGAAGGCGATATGCACCTTATGGACTCGATGATGGAGAACCAGGACACAGGGGAGCCAATTACCTCAGAAAATCCAATGGGAAGTTAGTCAGGTTAAAACACCGGGAAGTGCTAAAAACAGAACCAGGAGATTCCATTGTCATAGAAACCCCCGGCGGTGGCGGATACGGAAAATATGTGAGTAAATAATTACAAGATACTCTGCGTAAAAGTCAGTAGTTAGTAATCTGTGATCTGTAATTTGTAATTCGTAATTAACCGAGTTACTCTTCTTCCAGTTTTTTAAGCAGCACTGATGACAGAGTAAAGTCCCCCCCCTCTTCTTCTTTGACCTTCTTGAAGAAATCACAGATAACACAGTTACCGTATTTCTGGGCAAATGACCCCTGTACCTTTCCACCGCACATACTGCCGGCTATTGTCCAGCAGGCCCTTCCTGAATTTTCACCTCCATGTACACCAGTCAGTCTGGACTCGGTTGTAGCAGGACAAACTCCGAGTTCATGGACTTTTACTCCTCCCGGCTCCCTTCCGCATTTTTTAAATTCCCAACAGTTTACCTTTACTAATGTCTTCATCTTACAACCCCCTTTATTAAATCTTTACTTCATAACAGGTGTCTTCTCTGCCTCCAGATCAAGAGCCAGAAACATCTCGACAACACCTGCATCAAAATGAGTACCAACAAGCGACCTTATATGTGCCTCGACTTCTTCTTTGGGCCAGGCCGGCCGGTAAGGCCTGTCTGAACGTAACGCGTCCCATACATCTACAACAGCAAATATTCTTGCTGCAAGCGGGATATGTTCTCCCTTTAGACCATCCGGATAGCCAGTGCCGTCCCATTTTTCATGATGATAATAAGGAATGTCTAAAGCAGGCCGTAAATGCTCTATCGGATACATAAGGTCACGGGCATAGACAGGATGAAACTTCATTATTACCCACTCCTCTTCCGTGAGCTTGCCCGGCTTCAGCAGAATGCTGTCAGGTATGCCCATTTTACCTATGTCATGTAAAAGCGCTCCCCTTCTTATATGAACAAGCTCTTCATCTTTCAGCTTAAATTCATGTGCAATCTGTATCGTAAGCTCTGTGACGCGTCTTGAGTGCCCTTCAGTTTCCTTGTCTCTCAAATCCAGTGCACGCGCCCATCCTTCAATAGTTGTTTCATATGCAAGAGACAGGTCTTCATTTGAACGTTGAAGCTCCTCAAACATGGTGGCATTATCAAGGGCGATAGCACCCTGGTCAGCAATTGCCTCAAGAAAATCAAGCCATCCAGCCTCCTGATCCTTATAGGTCCTGTTAAACAGCTCCATTACGCCTTTTACCTGTCCCTTGGCTATAAGAGGGACAGCATAATAAGATACAAATTCCTCATTAACAAAATTCTCTGATTTTACAAATCCGTCAATATAGTCTCTCAGATCAGGAATAGTGACGATATTCCTTTCAGTTGCTGCCCTGCCGGCATTGCTTTCACCCAGCTTTAACCGCGTATATTTCAGTGCCTCGGAACGAAATCCCTTGCTTGCCACATATTCAAGCATCTGAGTCTGCTGATTAAGCAAAAGTACAGATGCTGCGTCAATGTTCTGCTGGGATACAACCTGTGAAAGAAACACATCAAGTGTCATATGAAGATCAAGACTTCCGATAATCGCCCTGTCAATCGACCTTAACGCATCAAGCCTGCCGACCTGCCGCTGAATAACTTCATCGGTATGTTTTCGGCTTGATATGTCCCTGATGATTGCGGTAAAAAAGATGTCTTCTCTGATATTCCATGATGAGATCGAAAGTTCAATGGGGAATTCACCTCCGCCTTTTTTTAGTCCTGACAGTTCAATAGCTTTATCATGAAATTTAAATTTGCCTGTTTTGATGAACGCCTGTATTCCGTTCCGGTGTTGGTCATGATATCGTTCCGGCATTATCAACGTAACAAGCTGGCCCACCACTTCTTCTGCCTTGTAGCCAAAAATAACTTCAGAGGACTTGTTCCAGAATATTATCTCTCCCCGGCTGTCAATGTATATAATTGCATCGCTCGCATTTTCAGCTACAGAACGGAAACGCTCTTCACTATCATGAACGGTCTCCTCTGCAAGTTTTCTTCTATTCACTTCTTCGGCCATCTCTTTTTGTGCAACTGTAGTTCTTTTCAGGTCCATCGACATTTTATTAAATGCTTGAGCCAGCTTTCCTAACTCATCATTGGACTCTATATCAATCTGTGCTCCGAGGTCACCGCTGCCTATTTTTTTTGATGCATTCTGAAGTTTTTTGAAATTTCTTGAGATATATTGTGATATGATCAGACCGATTATAATACCGATGAATGCCACGATCAGGGTTGTTATTAATATACGATATTTTAATTCATTAACAGGTGCAAAGAGTTCATCCGCTTCCTGACTGACTAACATTATCCAGTTCAGTCCTTTTGTTTCTCTCAATTTTTGTGAATGTACATGAGTAATTATCAATTCTTTATTACTCTCATCTTTCATTTTCAGATGTTCAGACGTATTCGATTTAACATGATTATCATTGAGATGTGACTGCCCATCCTTACCGAGCAGGTGTGTAACATTTTCCATAAATGCAAAATCATCGGTTGAATAAAGAACATTGCCCTTATTATTTATCAGGGTCAGGTTCATGGTTTTATGCCTTTTATGGGGTCCCGCAGAATCAATTTCAATGAAGTTGATAATGTCCTGAAAGTTTAAAACAGCTTTTATTACACCACTGAAATAATCATATTCATTTATTATCCTTATTGAGATGTTAATGGAAAATATTTCCGAGCTTTCATCATAATCAATGTCACTAACATATACTCCCTTGTCCTTTGCCTCTTTCCACCACTCTTCATCAGCCTGCATGTAATCGCTCGTTCTTCCGGTCTGGGCCACATTTGCGCCGTATTCGTTAGTTACAAAAATCTCCCCAAAGACTTTGAAATCCTCGTCCTGATCAAATAATGCCTGTTTTTCTATAAGCTCCAGTGCCAACTGGTTATTTTGGAGCTCATGTATGAATTTCGATATATTTCTGCTGGAACCGGACTTCCACTGCTCATCTATTCTTCTTATATGCTCTTTTACATCTTCCAGTTTACTGAATTTAAGATTGGATTTATCGACTTCATTCTGCAGCGATATATCATGAGCATAGGACTGAAAAAGATCAACTTTATAATTAATTTCTCTTTCTATTTCATCAAGGATCTTGTAAGCCATTGATCCAGTATTCTCAATGAACGTATTCTCCAGCAGGTTCTTGCTGTAGTCAGTGGCCAGAAACCCGGTTGCAGATCCCAGAATAATCACGGCCAGAAACCCCAGTGTTAATTTATGAAATAGTTTCATCTATTTTTAGCAGCAGCCTTTAAATCGAACTGGTACATAAGAAGGTCATCGATAATACATACAGTATTATCTTCTTATTTATATACTTATCGGTTTAAAACCGGAAAACTTTATGCTCTTCATGTTGATATGACATATCATCAATGCATATATTGAAAAAAGAAGATTGGTTCAATGTATAATATGTCCTGATGAAGCAATTGGATCTTTTCAGTCATTTTGATGAACTTTCGCTTACAACCTATCTGGAAAAGTCAGTCCCAAAAAATATAACCATTGTTCTTACTGACAACTCCACGATCATGATGTCATTCAAAACCAGTGGGAACAGTGTGTCACTCAGGCTCCACAGGATGTTTCTTTCCGCAGGCCGGGAGGTCATTGATGAACTGGTTGATTATATTAAAAATAAAAGCGAAAAGACTCCCCTGATCAGGAACTTTATCAATAAAAACACTCATACATTAAAGAAAAAACCTCTGCGAAACATAACGTGTCTTCACAGGGGAAAGAGATTTAATTTGCTGGAAATATTTAATAAAGTTAATTCTGAATATTTTGACAGTACGATATCTTCATCCATAACATGGAGCACCAGGCGCCCGAAAATGTCTGTGGCAAAACGTACACTTGGAAGTTACTCCCAGGATATGGACCTCATAAGGATCAGCCCAGTCCTTGATTCCACAAGGGTGCCGGCATATTTTCTTGAATTTGTGGTTTATCATGAAATGCTCCATGCTTTTTTAAAAAACGAACCATGCAATGGCAAAAGAACAGTACATACTGGAAAATTCAAAAGGCATGAAAAATTATTCCGTCTCTATGACCGTGCCATGACATGGGAAAAAAAGAGGTGGGGCTAGCATGCCGGGGAGACAAAGGCGACCAGGAATCGTAAGACTCGATCGAGTTGAGGTTGAACCTCCCACGGAGGTTCAACCTCTGCAAGAGTAAGATTTTCCCTTTGCCTCTCCTGTCATTCAGAATGACAATCTGTAAAAGCCCAGGAATCATGACACCGCATCGCTTTCAAGTTCTCCTTCTGACATCCCGATAACATAAGCAGGAATGATAGACATGTAAACACACGGAGGTGTAATAATGTTTAATTCATTGGAGCAGTGTCATATATGTAAAAAAGAATATACGTCCATGCATGTAGAAGTTAAGCCGGGCGTATTGATTTATGCATGTTCAGCCTGCCTGGAAAAGGCAAAGGACAGCTTTATCTGGGTATGTACCAGCTGCGGCAAGACGTACTTCAGGACCAAAGAACTTGTACTTGACAGACTGCAAGGTTACGGCCTTGAAAATGCCGGACTTCTCTGCAATGGAGCGCAACTCATTATGGGTATTGATATCTGCATTGACTGTGATCCTCAGGGAATTTTAGAGTACGTGGAATCAGGAAATGCCGATCTCGATATTGAAATGAGCAGGGCAGCAGGATAATTCATGGAAATCGCTGCCGTATAAATAATTACCAGAGTCAAACGTAATCCTTCAATAAAGGTACGCTGACGCCTAATCCATGCCGATCATAAAGTGATTTTGCAAAAAGATAATCCAGATGATTTGTCGATTCAGGAGCAGATCCAAACACCTTTTCCCATACATCCCATCTTTCCATACACAGGTAAACAAGGTTTTCATCGGCAATATATTTTTGTAACCGGCTGTACAGGTGTTTGTACATTTTAAGTCTGAGCGGTTTAACATATCTGACCTTTGCATCATCACCGGCCACCATTTCAGCACAGGTCAGACTGCTGTCAGGATAATTATTTTCTATCTTCTTTTTCATCTCCGGATTAAATCGCAGACTGCCGATGGATATCCATGCGACCCTGTCAGGGTGAACAGCGGCAAAAACATCACTCACAAGTTTTTCATATCCCTCTTCCCATTCATCATGAACAATCATGGGATCAAAATGAAGACCTATAAGATAGCCTGACTCATACACCTTGTGCATTGCTTCGATCCTTTTTGCAAGAGAAGCTGTCCCATGCTCTTCCCTTGATATAACCTGTTCCGCATTAAGAGACCATGATATGACCGTCCTGTTCCTGTGCTCAATGCCAAGGACCGAATCAACCCTGTCAGATTTTGTCTTCAGTTCCAGTACAGCATTACCAAGAGAGGCAAACTCACGAATGAGCTGTGCAGCCTGGCCGGTGCTGCCTTCCAGTGCCAGACTGTCACCAAGTTCCCATGTGCCTATACGGAAAAGCCGGTGCGGATTACTGCCTATCCTGCCCCTGACTTCTCTCATGAGTCCGGGAATGTCATCTACAACCTTTGTCACTCCATTGGTAAGATAATTCTGAAGGAAACAGTAAGAACACTCAAAGGGGCAGTTATGAACTGACCTGAGTACATGGACACTGCAGCACAGGTATTTTTCATTAAAGGTTGCACACACGCCCATGGACTCGCCCATTTTCCCTACCCTGTGCAGCTCATCTTTACCGTCCCTGTAATTAACCGGCTTGATTTTCATCTTCTTACCAGTAACAAATCCGGAATAAAATTGATATCGGGTGAATCAAATAATTTTTCAACATCAACATTATGCAGGCTAAAGCTCATCAAGAATTGATACTATGGCGCCTTTGATTTCATCTGACTTGAGAGACTGGAGAATTCCTGACCATTTCAGCGGATCACTAACCGATATATTAATGTCCATATTCTTGTTCTCAAGTGTCCTGTCCCAATTAATTCTTACTTCTTTTGGCAGGTTGATCGATCTGACCGCCTTTTCTATCCTGTTGTTTGAAGCGTTGAGAATGGGGAACTTCTTAAGATAAAGAAGTCTGCGGAACTTTTCAGTCTTCTCACGCGGGCTGAGTGAGGATTCAAATATCTCCTGGACCTCGGGCTCAGAAAGGAAACCCTTAATATTCTTATTATCCCTCCTCAGGTAATCGTTGATATGAGAGGCTATCTCATCAAGGGTAGAAGCTGTCAGCTGCAGCTCAGATTTCCAGCCCGTTATTGTCTTAAGCAGGTCCCGGGGATAATGAGTGAAATTAACAAGCTGTTTAAAAGATGTTTTTTTATCATGACAGAACTGTTTTATCTCTCCGGGAAGGTTATTGATACGTTCACATTCACGCAGAAATTCACTATGGGGCTTAAAATCAAAACTCAGACAGAGAGTTTCCAGTATCCAGGCTTCTGGGGCATTTAATGATATGGCAAAGCATACGGCCTGTACCTTATTTATAATGCTCGACCCTATTTCATGTCTTTTGTTACATATCAGGAGAGAGATAATATCAGTAACAGGAGAAGTCCCGGGAAGTATCATTGCACTGATTTTTTTCTGCTGGGTCAATTTGGCATGCTGCATTCTTTTTACACCGTCTATCAGATGAAGCTGTTTTTTGTTGTCTCTGTAAACAATGACCGGGTAGAGTATGCCCAGTGAATGAAACGAACTGATCTGACAGGAAGGTTCAGCGTCAGATCCAAGAATATAATCCTTCAGGGAAAACAGGCTGTCATTAACCAGCACATCTTTGACTTCTACTATCTCAACCGACATGTAGATATTTTACACCATTCAGATTAAACTCTCAGAGAATCAATGATATTCTCATATTCTGCTGCTTCTGAATATTTCCCCCTTTTCTTACAACCCTGAATAAGAATTGACAATTTCCTGTTTAATGCCTCAATTATATTCTCTCTGTAATATGGTTCTTTTTCACTCTCCAGTCTTCCCAGAAGTGATGTAACCCGAAACCTGTCCATGGCTGGAATTTTTTGTGACAGCTGTTCCTCATGTCCTCCGTATTTGATGATCGACATTGTACTGTCCAGCCCAACCGGATGGTTGCGGGCTATTTTCAGCCAGAGGTCATAATCTTCACAGACAGGCAGATTTACATCGAATCCTCCATATTGCTCAAATAAAGACTTCTTCATCAGAACTCCTGAAGGTGAAACAAGACACCTGCGTAGAGAAGGCTCCCAGATCCAGCCCTGCTTTTTTTCATGGTGTTTGCACGGATTTACTCTTTTGCCCTTACGTATCCAGATCTCTTCAGACTGGATTATCTGGTAAAAAGGATATCGCCCAAGATATTCCCGCTGTTTTTTAAGCTTGTCTTTATCCCAGCAGTCATCAGAGTCCAGAAAGGCTATCCATTCTGATTTTGAATGCATAACTCCCTGATTCCTTGCTGCAGAAGGACCTGAATTCTGCCGCAGATCAATACAGCTTATTCTGTTTCCGTAACTTTTCAGAACATCTTTTGTTCCGTCATCTGATCCGTCATCTACAATGATAATCTCCCCTGGTTTAAAAGACTGATCAAGCACGGAATCAATTGCCTGACCAATTGTTTTCTCCCGATTATAGACAGGGACCACAACAGAGACATTCTGAATTGTGCTCTCAAGAAAACTGAAGATCCTTACAGCAGCCTTCTCAAAGAGATGTAAATTTCTGTTGAAATCTTTGTCAGTATTAATGTCAGAAAAGTCAGTACTGAATTTAAGGGTATGAAAACTTATGTCAGCATCATCAAAGACCTTTGCCTGCGCAAAACATTCCATATCAACAGCATCATGAGTTTTCCATCTCGGAGAAGTATCTGCCGCAGCTTCATGAACGCTGAGAAGTGAAGAAACATTCAATACATCATCAATTACCGGGATGGGAGATCTCAAATCCATTTCCAGTGTTTCACCCAGTATATTAGCAACTCTATCAGGTCTGATCCACTTACCTAGTGTATGCTTCTTATTAATCAACCCGCATGTACCAATGTTCATTACAAATAGCGGTGCAATATGCTCCCTTATCCAGACCGCTGCCTCTTCACTGTTCTGAAGACCAACCCCTGTAATTACGACTATCAGACCAATGCCTGTATGCTGCTGTCCCAGTATCCCTGATTTCAGGGCTGCCATAGTGTAAACCGGAACATTATGAGATGCAACCCATTTTTTTGGCACTTCTTTCTTAAGGGCAAAAGTAATGACAAGCTGGATGTCTGTCTTCTTTTTCATATTCATGGCAGTATGAGATATTTAATATATAACTATTAATATCTGGTTAATATATAACTATTAATATCTGGCAATTAAAGAAAAAAATGCAATTCTTCTTTAACGACCTGAAAATGCCTTAACGCTGTCATTCCGGCAGGCAGTAAGCCGGAATCCAGTCCCTTAAAAAAGACTCTGGATTCCCGATTAACAGACCTCGGGAATGACCACTGCTAATACCCCGTAGATTGCTGCGGGGCAGTTTATTGATATTGTATTATGTAATATAATCAGAAATATTTTATATTCATTATTGTGGAGTATTGATGATTAAAGCAATTATTTTTGACTACGGAAATGTTATCAGCGCACTGGACAACAATATATTCCTTGATAGAATTGCAGAGTGTACTGACAAAACAGCCACTGAACTGCATGATTTAATTTATGTGAAGTCAGGCCTGCCAGCGCTGTACGAAACCGGGCTTATTACATCTGACGAATTCTTTTTAAGGACAAAAGAACTTTGCAGTCTTGATATTAGCCGGACAGACTTTATCAGGGCATTTACCGGCATTTTCACACCAATCGAATCAACTCTTGATCTCATTGAAAAGTTAAAGCCCGATTTCAAGCTTGGACTGCTCTCAAATACAAACGAGTGGGATTATACGTATGAAATAGAGAAAATCAGGGTATTTGATCTGTTTGATACAGTGACAGTCTCATACAGGATCAAGGCCATGAAACCTGATAAAAAAATATATGTTGATGCCCTGAATAAACTGGATCTCAAACCTGACGAATGTATTTATATAGATGATATCAGGGAATATACAGATGCTGCCGGCTCAGTCGGGATAACAGGCATACATTATACAGATCACAATTCACTGATAGAGTCATTAATCCGTGTGGGCTGCAATATTTAATAAATCCCCTGAGCAGGATCCCAAAACATAATAAATTTTGTAATCCGGAACTTGCAATGAGGTTCAGAAATACTGAAAAAAACTCGATATATAAGTAACAGACAGATTATCGGACTTTGTAAAGGAGGGCTCACAATGACGTATATGGAATTGATGGAAAAATATGTAGGAAAAAAAGCACACTGCGACCTCAGTCAGGAGGGCTATTATCTGCTTGATTTCACAGGGTCCTCTTATACAAACGTAAATGTACGCGAGGTCCATGAAGAGTTTGTCATTCTGTTTGATGAAGTTGAGAAATACAGGTTTGCCCTTCCCTATTCACAGAC
>CALZMZ010000021.1 GCA_945788685.1 Thermodesulfovibrionia bacterium
GTATCTCCCTGATCGTATGAATAATGTGGACTAATGCTGTCCCTTGTTATACTTTTTTCATCCGTGTAGACTGATACAGACGTTGAAGCGGTGAAGTGTCTTTATGTAAATGTTAAATTTTAAAAATGTGACGTTTATCATAATGCAACAAAAAGGACAGTATGCTGGGAGCCATTGCCGGAGACATCATCGGATCAATATATGAGCACCGACCGATCAAAACCAGAGACTTCCCGCTTTTTTCTCCTGATTGCCGTTTCACTGATGACACTGTTCTGACAGTGGCAGTAGCAGATGCGATTCTCGCAGGACGCTCATATCAGGATTCCATAAGAAAGATCGGCAGAAAATACCCGAATGCCGGATACGGCGGTTCATTTATCCAGTGGCTTTCCTCAGACAATCCACAGCCATACAACAGTTGGGGCAATGGCTCTGCCATGCGTGTAAGTCCTGTGGGCTTTGCATTCAATACAGAAGAGGAAGTCCTTACTGAAGCCGGAAAGAAAAGGAAGTTATACGGTCACGGATCAGCCGGCAATTTGGATATGATCTTGATAGAACCATTGACCGGATACGCCCTGCGTATTCCTTTGACATCTCATGTCAGGGAACAGTGCCGGAGGCAATCATCGCATTCCTCGACTCAGACTCATATGAAGATGCCGTGCGTAACGCCGTTTCATTAGGCGGAGACAGTGATACCCTTGCATGTATTACTGGAGGAATTGCTGAAGCCTTTTATCATAGTGTCCCGGAGCATATTGAACAAAAAGTCCGGGGAATACTTTCCCCGGAACTTCTTCACATAGCATACGATTTCTGCGATCAATACATACCCAGATAGATATCAAATGGAGGTTGAACCTCAATATCGTCCATGTCAATCGGTTATACTCATTACTATAGTTAATATGAATTCTTAATACGTATTGCCATATGCATGAATTTGATTTTCTCAGATCGCTGGTTATAATTTACGGACTCTCTGCCATTGTGGTCTTTACACTTGGCAAACTAAGGGTCCCTTCCCTTATAGGTTTTCTAATAGCAGGAGTCCTGCTGGGTCCATACGGGCTGGAGTTGATAAGCGACGTTGAACTTGTTGAGATTTTTGCTGAAATAGGCATCGTCCTTCTCCTGTTTACCATAGGCATGGAGTTTTCACTTAAAAAGGTCCTTGCCCTCAGAAAATCGATCTTCGCCGGGGGATTTCTGCAGATTCTCATAACCGGTCTCGCCGTCTTTTTTATCACCTCACGATCAGGGTACGACTACAACTCCGCAATTGTCATGGGAGGACTGGTAGCCCTGAGCAGTACTGCCATCGTACTCAAGCTGCTCTTTGACAGGGCGGAGATAGAATCACTATACGGTAAGTCCAGTCTGGGTATTCTGATCTTCCAGGACCTCAGCGTTGTCTTTTTCTTATTGCTGCTTCCTGTGCTTACTGCTCAGGAAAGCAGCATCCTCAGCTTAGTGAAAATCCTTGCTGAGTCACTGCTTTTTATTGCGGTGGTCATCGTATCGGCCCGTCTTCTTGTACCCAGACTCCTTCATCAGATAGTGCACAGCAGGATCAGGGAGCTGTTTGTTATCAGTATCATATTCATATGCCTCGGAACAGCCTATCTGACATATGAACTGGGTTTTTCTCTCGCGCTCGGTGCATTTATAGCAGGTCTTGTTGTCTCGGAATCCGAATATTCCTATCAGGCCATATCAGATATTCTGCCTTTCAAGGACAGTTTTAACGGTCTGTTTTTCATATCTGTCGGCATGCTCATGGATGTCAACTTTTTTCTTTCTAATGCCGGCCTCATTCTGCTCATTGTCATTATAGTTATCGTCGTGAAAATATTCGCGACCACACTTGCTGTCATACTCACAGGCAGTCACCTGAGAATTGCCATTCACAGCGCGCTCGTACTGGCACAGATCGGCGAGTTTTCCTTTATACTTGCTGTTTCGGCACTTAAAGTTGATCTCATCTCTGATACTATTTATCAGTATTTTCTCTCATCAGCCATTATTTCCATGCTTCTTACGCCGCTTATGTTTTACATATCACCTGCAGTATCTACATGGGTAACATCAAGGAAGATTCTTGCGCGTCTTGAATCCATGAAAGCCCTTGAACAAAAAAAGGGGGGGCAGAATAAAAAAACTGACCATGTCATTATTGTCGGTTTCGGCCTGAACGGACGAAACCTTGCACTGGTATTAAAAGAGCTGGAAGTTACCTACCTGGTCCTTGAGATGAACAGCCAGACAATAGAACAGGCGCGCAAGCAGGGGGAACCGATCTTTTACGGTGACGCAACAAGCAGGGAAATACTGCTCAAGATGAACATAGAAAAGGCACGGGTCATTGTCATCTGTATCATGGACCCCTCGGCTACCAGAAACATTGTTCTCACTGCAAGAAAGATGAATCCCCAAGTATACATAGTGGTCAGGACCAGGTTTCTTGCTGAAGTTGAAGACCTCATAAAAACAGGAGCGGATGACGTCATCCCTGCAGAGTTTGAAACATCAATTGAACTTTTTTCACGGGTGCTGAGGTTTTATAAGATGCCCCGGTCACTTATCGGCAAGTATGCCGACAGGTTCAGGAATGACCATTACCAGATGTTTATTCGCGGAGAAACTCCGAAGAGACTGTTTCATGACACCATTGCCCTTATGCCCCATATGGATTATGAAAGTTATATAGTTGACAGGGACTCAGTTGCAGTGAATAAAACACTCAGAGAGTCGGAGATTCATGAAAAAACCGGAGCATTCATTGTCGCAGTAAAACGTCGTAATGAAACAATACACGGCATCAGAGCAGACTTTCAGCTGTTTGCGAATGATATTGTATTCCTCATCGGCGATAAAAAGTCCCTTGAAAAGGCAAATGACACATTTTTTAAAAAATCAAAATAAAAGTTCTGAATCAATGTATAATTTTATAATTCCAATAAAGGAGAGAAACATGAATGCACATAATCGCTCAAAATTACTGACAGCCGTACTAACAGTTGTGTTGATGGCAATATCAATACCTGCTCTTGCAGATGATGTAACCGATTCCATTGATGAAGCTCTGGACTATTATAAAAACGGTGAGTACACCGATGCTGTGGACAGTCTGAACTATGCCTCCCAGTTGATCCAGCAGAAAAAAAGTGAAAACCTCACTACTTTTCTTCCTGAACCTCTGGAAGGATGGACATCCAAAGAACCCGAGTCCAAATCTGCAGGAGCAGCCATGTTCGGAGGAGGCATTTCAGCAGAACGAAAATACAGCAAGGGAAAGAATAGAATTACGATTGAGATCATAGCTGATTCACCGATGCTTCAGAGCGTTATGATGATGTTTTCCAATCCAATGTATGCCACTTCTGACGGAGGCAAACTTGAAAAAATCAAACGTCAGAAGGCAATCGTTAAATTCAAGCCTGAGTCCATGAGTGGTGAAATAAAAATAGTAGTTGCAAACCGTTTTCTTGTCACTGTTAAGGGAAACAAAACGACCAAAAAGGACTTAAAGGACTATGCAAAGGCAATCAAGTACAAAAAACTGGCCGCAATGCAATAGGTATAAAGTTATATTTATTAAGTAGTTAACAGCTAGCAATTGGTAGTTACTTGTTACGCGTCACGCGTTACTCATCACGTGTAATCAGCACATAAAAATTTAGTTGCATATTTTTTAACATACCTTACAATTAAAATATTGGAAAAAAATTAGGAGGATGTATGAAAAAACTTCTTGTTTTACTAATGTGCATTTCTATCATGGCCCCTGTTCTTGTTTTTGCAGAGGGCAATCTGAGACATTCCATCATGGTATCCAAATTTAAGAACCGCTCAAACTGGTCCGGCCAGTGGCGCTTGGGAGACACGTTCGGGGCCATGCTTACAGACAGCCTTCAGCAGACAAAAAAGTTTATTGTGCTTGGTGAAAAGGACATGAGAAAGGAAGCACTGGCTGAGCAGGACTTCAACGCATCAGGCAGAACAGCCGGCGGGAAAAAGAAGGCCAGGATAGGACAAATGACTCCGGCACAGCTTCTGGTCAAAGGCGAGATTACCCACTTCCAGCATTCAACTTCGGGCGGTACAGGTGGATTGAAAATAAAGGGTTTTAAAATTGGCGGGGGAAAAGACCAGGCAGAGATAAATGCAGTTATTTATGTTGTTGATTCAACAACAGCACAGGTCATTTCATCAAAAAAGGTCGTGGGAAAGGCATCAAAAAGAAGTCTCAAGGTCGGCTTTTCAGACAGGGACTGGGGAGCGGACCTGGGAGGTTTCAAAAAAACAAATGTCGGCAAAGCTGTTGAGGCCGCAATTGATGAAGCGGTAAAATTTATCAGCGGGCAGGTAGAGGAAATTCCATGGGAAGGTTCAGTCATCCTTGTTAAAAAAGGGAAAGTGTATATTAACAGGGGTGAGAGAGACGGTGTAACAAAAGGACAGAGTTTTGTTGTAGGCTCGGTCGAGGAACTCAGGGACCCTGATACAGGCGAACTCCTTGATGTGTCCATGGAGACTGCAGGGAAAATTATTGTGGACACAGTTAAAAAGAAAGTTTCCATCACAAGCATAACTGAAGGTGAGGGAGAAATAGAAAAGGGCATGACAGTTATGGTGCCATAATTGAGGCTTGAAGATGTCACATTATCTACAGAATGAAGAAATATCAACAGTTACGAATAAGTTCTAATTATCAATATTCATTAACCCTGCCAACATTCTAAATTACTTACCGAAAAACGGATTTTTTCCGAAATCTAACATTTCATATGAGATATAGAAAGTCCAGATTTGATGAAAATCAAACAGTTATGTAACTGGCAGAGGACTTGCATTTCAAGAAGTATATCTCAAACTTTAGCGACCTTGAGGGTAATCAAGGCTGGCAGGAAGGGCTACCGTAAGAGTCAGGAAACACCTGATCGTTAGAGAATAAAGGGGGGTGAAAAATGAAAATAACAGGAGTATGGCTAAGTTCTCCAATAATGATTTTTTATTTCAGTCTTACGTTACTTTGCTTATCAACACTTCATTAAACATACAGTCATCAAACGAGTCAGCCTGAGATGTTGCAGGTAGTTAATGATTACTCTGAATAAATAAGTTCAATTTCTGAGAATGTATCAAGGAATGAAAATTGAAAAGTATTTATGGTAAATATTTACTTATAAAAAAGGAGGTAGTATGAACAACACAGATTTCGATAAAATAATTAATCTTGCAGCCATAAACACAGAAAAAGGTGCAAGGGTTCTTGCTAAAGTCTTTTACCGGATTTTACGAAAAAAAGGTTTTTCAGTGAATCAAATTATTGAAATTTCAACAAACATACTCGGCTGTCTAATCGAAAGTTTAAACGGGTATGAAAAGAAAATGGATAATGTTCAAGAGACAGTTAATAATACATATCACAAAGATGGAACACTTACAGGGACATATACTAAATACGGCAACAGTTACTTAGACCTTGATAATGAACACTATACTCCAAGTTTGTAAATATATTGATTTCCATTATAAAGCAGTAAAATATAAACCTGTCATATATCCTCAGTAATTTGAAATTATTGTGGTTATTATTGTGGTCTGGAAGTTAAAGATTTTCCTTAACATCATTAATCCAGAATCTCAAACATTATTAAAGTTTCAATCATAAATCAAAACCTGATAAGTATTTTTTTCAATAATGTCATTTAGTCTTGCCATTATGACAGTTTAAAATAGGCTTTCATAAAGTTAACATTCTATTTATTAAGCATATTCAAAGTGGTATCTTTTTTGCTAGATTATTACTGGTGGATCGAGGTGGTATCTATGCAGAGAATATTTTCTGATAAAAACCGTGTTAATTTTAACGGTAATATTTATTCAGCAGGCAAAACGTATGCAGGATTGATAGAATATGTTTCCAATGAAGGCATGGATTATATGATAAGTTCTTCGATTATTGTTTCAAAAGATTTTACGCCTCCGCAGGAAATGCAACTAAGTTTTCTAACTCCCTGGGGTAACTCGTTTAATCTAAAATGTAATGTTATATGCTTTTTAAGATCTGAACATGAAGACAATACATTAACCTTTGTAATGAAAGTTTTAAACCCGCCCCAGCATTACATGAAATTTATAGATACGTTAAAGCCTGGTGACCTTCTTAAGAAGTGGGCGTAATGTCTCTGCTTTTTTATTGACTTTAACTGGCAATCATCGAACTTTTCACCACACCGGATCATTCATAACATGATGTTATAAATGATCAAACTACCTCTTCCATCTTGAAGATGTGTCGCTATAGTCAACGGAATCCACACTGAATCACCTTTACTCATAACTTCAAACATTAAATGAAATCCAGACTGCTTCAAGCCCATTATTAAGCAGGAATAGCATAAAAAAAAAGAATGCTGACCCGGTTAGGGGATATGGCTGAAATTAAAAGGTTGGGCTCTTAGCGTAGGCAGGAATACCTTTTAATCAGGGGCCAGCATTCTTTTTCCATGATTAATTTTAATTCCACTGAGGAAGACAATTCTATGATTTATGTCATGTCCGTAATAAATTATTTTTATTTATTTTTATTCAATTCTGTTAACCATATGTTGGCGTATACCCTTCAGGTCATTCATCTTTCTCAACTTCACTCTCAACAATTTCTTGACTTTCCCCTGTCTTTTCCTCATATACAGACATCAGAAAGATCACTGCAAAAGGCTGGGTAAAGAGTGCACCGATAAAAGTGGTGCTTCCCAGTGCGAGTACCCCTATGAAAATAACGAAAACAGAAATGTTGTCTGTCCAGCTTCCCTTTGTGGTCATGGAAAAACTCTCTTTAACCGCGTCCAGTAATCCAAGTTTCTTATCAGTCATAAGTGGAAGCATATACAGAAAACAGTATGATACAGCCAGCACAACAGCGATCCCCGGTATTACAACAAGAGATAATCCCATAAGGACTGCCAGCAGCACCAGAATTCCAAATAATAATAAAGGGAAAAAAAGCCTCATATAAGAAAAGATGTCCTGCACTTTAGGCTCGCGTTCATCTCTTATCATTAATAATACAGAATGCATGTATCCTGCCAGTGTAACAGGACCCAGTATTCCAATGGTAAAAAAACTTGCAGCAATCATGGCGAGAGTCATAATGATCAGAGGTGCAATATATTTGAGCGTCATGCGCCATGCTTTTTCAAGATGTGTCTTAAAATCCATATTCCCTCCTGATATATTAATTAGAGTTTTACTGTTTTATAAATAACTATGATGCAATTTACTGCAGATTGCAAGAAAAAAGCTTGTACTGCATGAATACCAGATGTATAAGGTTATTACTACACCTCCAGGATCCAACTATCACCGAAAATAATTAATAATATTCTTGATCCCCGGCCTTTCATTTTATTAATATCCCTGCTTTTAAATGATATTTTCCATAAACAACCCGTAAGATTATGTTAAAATTGATAATATTATGCAAAAGAATAGTTTTTTTCGTATTATTATCAGCCATCTATTTGTTCTGTCCCTTTTACTTGCCTCTTCCACCCTGGATGCTGAGTGCGGGGATGTTTCACATATAGTGCCCTTACCTTCCGCGGAAGCTGAGACGGTTCTCTCGCACTGGTTCATGAAAAAAGGTTATGCAGTTTCTCAAATTTCTGTAAAGGACAATCGATACAGCCTCGCTGCTGTTAAGAAAGATAAAGAATGGCATATCACGGTAACGCCCTACTCTCCTCTTGCATCACGCATATCAGCTTCATTATCTGATAATGGTCCGTCCAGCCAGGATGAATTGACAGCGTTGTGGGAATATTTACGTCTCTATTCCGGTGATACTGATACGAAAGATACTGTTGCTGAACGTTCTGTCCCGGAGCTCATTTTGGATAAAGCCTCTTCTGTTGTATGTATCAAGGGCAATATAAACAGTAAGTCTTTACAGTTCTCGGGGTTTATTTTGAACAATGATGGTATTATTATTTCCACGGCTCATGATCTTGAAAATGCAAGAGAACTGACCATTGTTTTTAGCGACGGTAAAGAAACTGCCGGTACTGTCATAAAAACTGATACGTATAATGATCTTTCGCTTATCAGTTTTGATACTGCTTATGAGTCAACCATAAAATTAAAAAACAGTAGAAACATTTTATATAATGGAGAAAAAGTCTTTACCATAGGCTGTCCCATGAACAACAGGGGAAAGATACTGTCCGGGCTGATTGACGGAAATCTCAGGCGTGTAAACAGTCTGCACATGTGGCAGGCAGAAATTGAAACTTTACCGGGCAGCAGCGGAAGTCCGGTGTTTGATGTCACAGGGAATCTTGTCGGAGTCATAAAAGGGAGTTATCGGGGAACTAAGTCAAAGGGTTTTATCATCACCATGGGAGCGGTCATAGAATTTCTCAGTGAGTTATAATTCCTGACATATTTAAATGGAAATAAAATTATGTACGGACGTTATCAAATTGTTACTGAATTAGGGAAAGGTACAATGGGAACGGTCTACAAGGCCCGTGACCCTAACCTTGATCTGTTTGTTGCCCTGAAAGTACTGCATAAAGACCGGGTAGACAGCGAGAACTTCGTAAAAAGATTCCTGAAGGAGGCAAAGGTCCTTGGCCGTCTGGACCGTGCAAATATCGTACGTGTTTTTAATGTTGAAAAGGATGAGGAAAATGTCTATATTGCGATGGAACTCGTGGAAGGAAAGTCCCTGCATGACATTATGAAGAAAAAGAAGTTCAGCCAGGAAGAAATCGTAAAATTAGGTATAACAATTGCCAAAGTCCTGGACTATGCGCATCAGATGGGGGTCATTCACAGGGACATTAAACCAAGCAATATTCTTATACGGTCAGACAATTTTTTAAAAATAACAGACTTTGGAATTGCCCATATTCAGGACCCGGAAGCACAGGAAAAGACACAGGCTGGTGAGATACTCGGCACTCCTGCATATATGTCTCCCGAACAGGTACAGGGGATGTCCATAGATGGCCGATCAGATCTTTTTTCGCTTGGAATAATATTATATGAATTATGCACCGGTACCAGACCTTTTAAAGGTAAAAACATATCAGCCATATTCCATGACATCCTGCACGGTAAACCAGCTGCCATAAAAAAAGTAAATCCTTCAATCCGTGCAGGATTGTCTCAAATCATTATGAAATGCCTGAAAAATAAGCCTGAAGATCGTTATCAGTCCGGCAGGCAACTGGCTGATGCGTTAAAGGGATGTCTTATAGACCAGCAGAGTGAGACTGTTGTCATACCGGCACAGGGCTCACAAAGAAATATCAAAAGCATCGTCTCTTATGCATTAGCGATATTCCTGACCGTAACACTGCTCGGAGTCCTGTGGTATTATCTTTATCCGCCAACAAACGGTGTTAAACCAACTCCGACGACACTGCAAACGCCTATTCCACCGCCGCCACCGGTTTTCACTTCCCTGAAAGTGGACAGTTCACCTTCCGGGGCACAGGTATTCATAGACGGTATGTTCAAAGGGAATACGCCACTCAGAATGGAGCTGCCTGTTGGTAAACATGAGGTCAGATTAACTACCCCTGACTATTATGACTGGGAGGCCCAGGTTAAATTAATGGCTGACAAGGAGACCCCCCTGAATGTTCGACTGATATCAGCAAATTAAAGATAAGAAAAGCATTATGGAAAATGATTGTTCATACCGGATTTCAGTATATAGATATATAAGAAATAGAGCCAAAATATTTTAAAATCAAATCGTTAGCATCTGGCAAGAGAATTGCTTAGATAAAGATAATTGGTATAATTTTCAATTAATGAGAATGAACTCTTTAGAAATTTTTTCGGGGGTAACAAAATGAAAATAATAATCAGACGTACTATGCTTTTAATGATTGTCATAACAATTCTCATGTTTATGAGCAACATCTGTTATGGACAAATCAGTATCGGCCGTAAAGCCCATATGTTTTCACTTGAGGATTCAGAAGGCATGCTACATGATCTGTCATCCGTAAAAGATAAACCTATCATGATTCTCTATTTCTTTGATGCAGAGTCAAGGCCGAGTCAGGAAGGATTACTGGGGCTTCATCATTTAACAAATCAATATCGTGAAACTGACCTTAGTGTCTGGGCGATCACCCTGTCTGATAAGAAAAGCATCTCAGGCTTTGTGAAAAATTCAGGTATCAGTTTTCCTGTACTTTTTGACAATTCGGACACGAGCAGGCTTTACGATGCCGAGATGGTCCTTCCTACAGTATGCATTCTCGGGCCGGATTTGCATGTTCTTGATTACTTCCAGGGCGGGGGGAAAACAACTGAAGCAATGATGGTGCGTGTTGCTGAAAGAGAATTGCAGCGGAACCAGACAATGATGGCGAAAGCCATAAGTGATGAAGTAATAAAAAATAATCCTGCTAATGTGAAGGCAAAAACAGTAAGAGGGTATGCCTCCCTTAAGGAGGGAAATCTTGAGGAAGCTGAAAAATCCTTCAGCGAACTGTCACGTGAGGATACACAGGGAAGGATCCTTGGGAAAGAAGGTCTGGCAGCTGTTTACGTTAAAAAGAACCAGCCTGAAAAAGCACTTGAGATGGTGAAGGAAGTGGAGAATGAGGCACCTGAGAGATCATATATTCACCTTATCGAAGGGGACATCCTGTACGCCCAGAACAAAGAGAAAGAAGCAGAGGAAGCATATAAAAAGTCAGTCATGGCAAAAGAGGCCGAAACTTACCAGGAAGCTGCACGCTATAATCAGCTGGGCCGTCTGTATGCAAAATCAGGTCAGTACGAAAAGGCACGTGAACTGTATGACAAGGCCATATCAATTGATCCTTACTATATTACAGGAACAACGAACAAGGGGATCACATATGAGAAAGAGGGTAAACTGGACAAGGCGCTGGAGGCTTATCAGCAGGCCCTGTCCGTTGAAAAAAGCGATACCTATGCACGGGTACTGGCAAACAAGGTCCAGAAGCTTATTAATCTTCAAACAGATAATGAGCGTAAAAAAAGGGTTGACAAGCTGGTCAGTGATCTCGTCGCACGTTACAACAGCCAGCGGGAATCACCTGTTATAACAGAAGATGCCTGGACCACACCCCCAATGGTTATGTCATTTATTGATTTTCAGGAAAAAGGCGGACTGTCTGAAAGAGACGGATTTTCGTCTGTATTAGCAACAGAATTGACAAACCATCTAAATAAATCAGGCAGGTTACAGGTCGTAGAACGTGTCATGATTGAACGTCTTCTGGAAGAATTAAACCTTGGTTCGTCTGACCTGGCAGACACAGAAACAGCCCTGAAACTCGGCAAGGTCCTGGCAGCTAAAATCATTGTGACCGGTACTGTTTATCATTTACCGCAAAAAACATTACTGAGTATGAGACTTATAGATACAGAGACTTCAGCCATTCCAAAGGTCACAACATGGCAACTGGAATCCAGTGAATCGCTGGAACATGAACTCTTTAAATTAAACAGGGAAATTCTCAGGACTGTCATATTAAAATATCCGCTCCGCGGTTTCATTGTTCAGAGCTCAGGTGATCAGTTTATGATTAATCTCGGATCAAACCAGGGGGTAGTGACAGGGACCAAATTCAACGTTATAGAAGAGAAGGAGCCTGTTAAATATAAAGGGAAAGTTCTTCATTCATTACCAAAAACCATTGCACTGTTTGAGGTTGTATCCGTAGAACCTGATTTAAGCTATGTTCGGGTAATAAACAAGTCAAGAGAATTGAAATCAGATGACAAAATTCAGGAAACAATAGAAGCGGCGGCACTATGATAAAACGACACTGCCACTTTACATCATTAAGCCTTTTTATTATCATTGCTGCTCTCTTTATGGTGTCCTGTGCAACCTCTGGCAATGTCAAAAGGTCGATTCAAACAGTAGCAGTATGGAACCTGGATGACCTTAGTCCCGGTGTTTTTAGCCAGCCTGATCTGGGAGAGCTCCTTTCGAATCAGATAATTTCATATGTTCAGGAAAGCGGGGGATATGCCGTTATTGAACGAGAACAGTTACGTCTTGCTCTTGAGGAACTCAATCTGGGGACCACTTCAATGGTGGATGAAAGTACACGCCTGAAGCTTGGAAGGATCTCAGGAGCGCAATTAATGGTTTTCGGAGGATATCAGGTGATTGGAAAAACCATGCGCCTTGATTTAAGGCTGGTTGATGTTGAGACCGGAAGTGTTAAAAAGGCTGTTCAGGAAACAACTTCAGCATTGGATATATCAGGCTGGCTTGATAGTGCACGGGCAGCTGCGGAAGAACTGCTATAGGCATTTCCGAAATTAACTGAATCTGTTTATGACCATGATTCACCTGACATGAATTAACCGGATTCCCAAATGTTTTAATATTTAAATACTTATATGAGACATAAAGCATACGGCATTTCAAATATCGGAAAAAAAAGGGAGAATAATGAGGACAGCTTTCTCATCGTTGAAGAAAAAAATATCTATATCGTTGCAGATGGGATGGGAGGACATAGTGCAGGAGAGGTAGCAAGCCAGAATGCTGTCAGATTAGTTGATGAATATCTCACACCTGATCGAATAACAGACATGAAAGCAGACCGGCAATTATTAAAGAGAGAATTGACTAATGCGGTTTTATTCGCACATAACTGGATACTGAAATCAGCCCGGGGGAATAAAAAATATAGCGGTATGGGGACAACCATTGTGTTATGTTTTATAATTGGTGATGTCCTTCATACGTGCCATGTCGGTGACTCCCGTGCTTATGTTATTACCCCTGCCGGTATCCAGCAGATAACAAATGATCATTCTTATGTTGGAGAACAGGTAAGGTCCGGATTGATGACCAGTGAAGAAGCACGACACAGCCCATTAAAAAACCAGATAACCCAGGCGCTTGGTACTCCTCTCCATATTGAGCCCGAGTATAATGAGCATGTATTGGACAAAGACAGTACAGTACTTCTCTGCTCTGATGGTTTATGGGACATGCTTTCAGATGATGAAATTCGTGACCTCGTAAATGAGAACGGGGCTTTGGAAAGAATCTGCAATAATCTTATTCTAAAAGCCAACAGCGCGGGCGGCAATGATAACATCACCGTAATACTGATTGGGTTATTAAAAGGGCCTGATCAGGAGCTTACAGAGACGACTATCCTTACATAGGTATGGTTTATTTTCTGGTTTAAACATAGCAGACAATTCCCGTAATCCTTTATTTTCGGGTTAAAATAATTGCTTAAGCATGTCATTCCCGCAGTCCTTTGAGCGGGAATCCAGTTCCATGGTATCTGGATACCCGATTAACAGACCTGGGGTATGACAATTTAAAGATTCTTTATTACCCGTAATTGAAGGGATATTAATTCTCTGAAATCCGTATTTCAATACTTATTTAAATCGGTTATAATGACAAATTATTATTGTCATTTAAACATATTAATTTATTGAAAAATTCATGAAATGAAAATTATTGAGATATTTTACAGAGATGAACTCATTTCAGAGCACCCTCTCTCAGGGGATGAAACTAAAATCGGCCGGGCCAAATCAAATGATATTATACTTGGCGATCCTGCGGTATCAAGAGAACATGCAGTCATTATAATTAGTAAGGGCAAGCTGTCATTGCTTGACCGGAGTTCCAGCGGCACATTTATTAATAAAGTAAAAGTATCCGAAAAAGAACTCCATATTGATGACATGATTACTATTGGTCCATACTCGATATTTCCCAGAGAGTACACAGATGAAGAGGACAAACCTGAACTCCAGACCACCTGTCATGAAAAAACACTATCGTTCTCTTTACTGACCGATGTGGACAAAAAGAGCTTTCTTCTTCAACATGCATCCCTTGCATTTTCGAAAGGACCTGAAGAAGGCCAGCGATATCAGATCAATAAAGAAAAGATCACCTTTGGAAAACAGGAAGACAATGATCTTGTGATCAATGATGAGTTTATTTCACGCCATCATGGAGAGATCTACTTCAGAAATGGCGAGTTTTTTATCCGTGATCTGGGAAGCAAAAATGGAACGTTTATCAACGGGAAACGTGTTCAGGGTTCTATTCTTGCGTCTGGCTCCAGGATTGAGACAGGCAATACCGGATTCGATTTTTTACTCTCTGAAGATACAGTCATGTCAACGGACAGGAAAGAAGACCATCTGGGAGATATTATTGGAAAAAGCCGGAAAATCCAGGCCCTCTTTACATTCTGCAAAAAGGCAGCATCCTGTGATGCTACTGTATTAATTAATGGTGAGACAGGGACCGGCAAGGAACTCATCGCCAAGACCATCCATTCTCTGAGCCGTCGTTCACATGGACCCTTAATAACTATTGATTGCGGATCAATCCCCCGGGAACTGATAGAGAGTGAACTGTTTGGCCATGAAAAGGGGGCATTCACCGGTGCCCAGAATCAGAGGAAGGGTGCTTTTGAACGCGGGAATAAAGGTACAGTATTTCTGGATGAAATAGGAGAACTTCCAAAAGAGATGCAGCCTAAACTGCTTCGCATTCTTGAAGAAAGGGAATTTAAAAGGGTTGGCGGTGATACGCATATTCCCACTGATATCAGAGTTATCGCTGCTACCAACAAAGAGCTTAATGTAGAAGTGACAAAAGGAAATTTCAGAGAAGACCTTTTCTTCCGCCTTTATGTAATACCGATCTCTCTTCCTGCCTTAAGAGAAAGAAAAGAGGATATTTCCCTGCTGACAGATTATTTTATAAATAAGAATGAGCAGCTTAAGGAAACAGGTTCTCAAGTCACCATCTCAGATGAAGCACTCAAAAAGATGACAGAGTATACATGGCCCGGTAATGTAAGGGAACTGCGGAATGTTATTGACAGGGCGATTGTAAATTCTGATATGAATCAGATTTCTGCCGAAGATATACAATTTATTCCAACTATGAAAGATGAGAATAAAACCTTTTCATCTTCCCATGCATCGCTGGAAGAGGTTGAAAAGCAGACCATAATAAATGCATTAAAAGCGCAGGACGGTAATAAAAAGGCAACGGCAAAGCTCCTTGGTATTGCGTATTCCACAATGTGTGAAAAGGTAAAGAAATACAAGATTGAAATATGATTAATTAAATTTCAAATTACAAATTACAAATTACAAAATCCAATTTTCAATAAAGAATTAGTGCTACTCTTTGAATAGCAATACAACATTTCTTAAATACCGCTGAATTGCATTTGCCAGATCGACCGTTCTTCTCACTTTTTGACATTTGATAATTGGTGCTTATTTGTAATTTGAATTTTGAAATTTGAAATTTTACTTAACGGATGTTTCAACGTTCATAGATTTGGGCAAGTTTATAACAATCGGATATGCTGAATGCGCCATTGGGTCCAGGAGAAGACTGCCGCCATGATCTGACAGTATTTTATGGGCTATGTTGAGAAAAAGCCCCAGGCTCCAGGGTTTGTCCCGGATCTCAGGATCAAAAGGTTTACATAAAGATCTCTCTTTCATTACAGTTCCTAAAGTCACTTCTATTTCATTGCCGCTCTCATTGATACATATGTTAATGTCTGATCCCCGGGGTACACAAAATAACATTTCCTTAAATATCATGGAAAGCGCTTTTCTTATAAGACCGGCATCCAGAGGGATCTTCACATGTGAGGTATTGACTGTGAGGAGCGGACGAAGGGCCCTGGTTTTGCATTGCTCTGCATGACTTTCGATTTCTTCCCTGATGAGGTCATCAATTCTGCATAATTTTTTCTCCGGAGCAGGAATCCTGACAAAACTGTCTACTTCTTTCAGTACAGACTCTACTCTTTCAACGGAATTGATGATTGCGTGTAAAGATTCACCCTTCAGGCCGTCCGGTCCTGCTCTGGATGTTTTCCTTACCAGTCCGCCAATTACCATGAGCGGATTTCTTATTTCATGGGCCATGGCATGGGCGAGTTTCACATAAGCTGCTGTCCGTTCAGCCTCAATCAAACTTGCCTGTGTCACCTTCAGTGTCTCCACTGCATTGGCATAACGTTGCTTAAGCTCAGTCCAGAGACGTGCATTTTCAATAAGAGGCGCAAGTATTGATCCTATGCTTTTTAAAAACTCCAGATCTGCCTGATTATATGCTCCCGGAATACCACGATCAAGATAGATAAGTCCCAGAATCTGGTTATTAAAAATAAGAGGAGCACATAAGACAGATCTGATTTTCAGGGCAAGGACACTTTCCTGCTCTTTCAGGGCTTCGTCACTGAGTGCATCTTCCAGCAGGAAAGATTCGCCATTCTGAAAAACACGGTTTATAATGCTCCTGCTGAGAGGAACCGGTTCCTCAGGAGAATCCAGACATACGGGCTTTAGAGCACCATCAGCTTCAAACAATGCAAGATAACCACGATCATGTCTGAAAATCTCCCTGATTTTAGAAAATATGTTATCTCCCAATATCTTTACATTCTGATTACCGGTTACGTCAGTTGTAATTTCATAAATTACTTTTAATCTGTTCTGGTCCAGATTATACTCAGCTTCGGGTCTGAGAGAATGCAGGATGACCGTTTCATGAGATGTCTCATCATCTGCTTCCATGATTTCAAATCTGGTGTGGCCCAGACGGATAGTATCACCCGGCTTCAGGTTGTTTTTTTCTTTTATCTTAATTTCATTTACAAAAACACCGTTTTTACTTTTGAGATCATAAATTTCCAGATGATCTGTTTTGTGCACTATTTTTACATGCTTTTTTGAAATGTTTTCATCCTTGAGAACTATGTCATTTTCTCTTGATCTGCCGATATATGTAACCGGTTTATCAAGAATGAATTCTTCTTTGGTCTCTTTTCCTGTAATAATATTAAGAGAGAAATTCATGCTTAACCCTTTCCGTCATCAGTCAATTATGAATTTATTTACATGAGCTCTGTCTGGTATGGCTTTTTATTCTGGAGAAGCTGAACATGATATTCATTAGACTCTTAAATAAACGCAGGCTACATCATGTATCACAAGTCATTGCAGATTCAAAACAGTCAAAGGCAATGCCATCACCGTTCAGTTACAGTCACCGTTATCATTGTTGAGACACGTAAAATCAGCTTCGAATGCGGAAGTATCATTTGTGTCATCATCACACAGCCCATCGCCTAACCAGCCCTGGTTTTCACAATTCATTATACAATCATAAATCTTGCGAATATCACAAACATCTCCGGGACAGGTAATACCATCATCTTCCGTTCCATCACAGTCATTGTCCAGCCCGTCACAGACTTCTGCTGTTGCTCCCGCAACTGGATTACATGTGTCATTGCCCCATGTACCGGCCGTACATGTCTCCTCGCCCCTGTTACCGGAACATTCCCCAACGCCGCATACTGATATCCTTGTAAGGTTCTCATCTGCTGCTCCATCACAGTTATTATCTATATTGTCACATACCTCATTAGCACCAGGATTAATATTCTCATCATTGTCATTACAATCAGTGCTGTTATCTACGTATCCGGATGGTTGTAAGCAGACCTGTACTACATTGTTCTGGTCCCCGTACGTGTCACCGTCTGCATCAAGGTAATATTTTTCGGTTTGACAGAAACTTGCGTTTACAGACGTGCCCGCATCAATTGTTAGTGTGCAGTCATCTGTTAATCTGCATGGTCCTTGGGACCATCCTAAAAAGTCAGAACCTGCATCAGGGACTGGTGTCAGTGTTACCTCTGTCCCGCTCAGATAATCCTCAGAACAACCCGATCCACTGGATCCACAGTTTATTCCCGCCGGATCAGATGTTACTGTACCACTTCCGCTCGTTGTAACATCAAGCATATAGACGGTTACTGCCGATGATTCCATGAAGTTGTCATCCAGAAGCCCGAATTCATCTTTTGCCTTCACTATAAAAAAGTAGGGCTGTCCAGGCGTTAAACTGCCTGTTGGCGTGTCTGCATCTGAAATGCCGGATACAGACGGCAATGCACCTTCATAATCGTATGATATATTTACTATTTCATCATGTTCATCATATGTATATGACAGCAGTGGGTCGCCCTCCAATACCGTGGCATTCCCCAATATATATATCGTGTCAAAGACAGTCTGCATATCTTCCCGCCCCGCAATGGACTCATTTGATAGATAAATCTGATACTGTATTCTGTCCTGCGGGGTAAGATTATCTGTTGCCGGTTCCCAGCTTAGTCTCACTGACCTTGTATCTGCATCACTTATACTGGCAATGCCCGGAAATTCAGGCGGCGCAAGATACGTATCTGTCGGTTCCAACTGCACCTCTATCTCTATCGGCTCATCCACCAGATTCACACCATCCCGGTCGGCACTGAATAAAATATTGTTCTCATTATCAATAAAATCAACACGAATATATCTGTTCAGTCCGCTCCTGACCTCAAATGTTTCGCTCACTGCATCCCTTCCGGCTATATCTATGTCCCTTACCATGTCTGCCATCCCCGGCCCTTTAATGGTAATCCTGCACAGGGTCAATTGCCTTCCGGTCACGGTTATCCCTGCCACCCTGTTATCCGCCGCATTACCGCTTTTCAGCTTCCCTTTCACAAGCTCTTCTGTTGTCTCAGGCCCTGTCCTCACCTCTCCGAACACGATTGTTAACGGTGTTATGCCTGACACCCTTCCATCTCCCCCGTCCCTGCCGCACTGGGTATTTAATACCAGTGATACCAGAAACAGTAGTGTTAATATTTTATTCATGCTGATCACATCCTTGGGTTTATTTATTTTTTATAAAAGCGAAAGAAATTCCAGTTAACAATCGAGTCAGAACATGCTTTTTATTGTTGTATATAATCCCTTATAATTCCCATTATACACTGTATTTTTTGAATTACTATGGGAGAACAATAAACATTATTGATACGCAGATTGTTTATTGATTATTTTATATGAAGAAATAATCTAAAAAAATGAATGATACATTAAGATCAGGGCCTGATACTACCATTCAGACAGCAATCTGAAAATCGAGAATAATTAAATTTAAAAGAATACGTTTTACCGTTTCAGAATTCTTAAAATCCCCTGTTTGCCAGGACCATTACTGTCAGCCCTTTATAGCTGGTGCTGTCAAGTACTTCGGGGAATCTGGTTTTACCTGTATTCATTATAAATCCCTTAATATTTGCATCAACGGTGATCTGGTTTACAAATGTTCTTGTAACGCCTGCACCAAGTGTGAATTTCTTTCTGTCACCTATAAACTGATCAGAGTCTGAAGATTGATCATTTTCTCCTATGTAAAGTCCCTGAAGGCTTGACCGAAAGACTGTGTCGATATTCAAATTATATGTAAAAAACAGATCACCGATCCATTCATTTCCCTGACTGATATCAGAAGATCCTCCTGTTGATTCCTGGAACTTGTTTAACTTATCCCTGAACACTGCACGGACAGCAGCACCGGTCACCCACGCTACATTGTCATAATTGACTCCCATTCCAAACAGGTAGCGTGTTCCTTCCTGTGCCAGGTCCTCTCCGTCAGCCTTGTCTTTGCCATAATGGGCGAAATATCCAAATACCCGGGCAACCCAGCCAATTGAAAAATTATATCTGAGCTCGGTGCTCGCATTTATGATATTACCCGGATCATAACTCGTTAAATCCTCGCTGTAATCATATTCCCCTCTCCAGACATATCCGATACCTATGCCTGCTTCCATATCCTCCCATTGCTTTACAGCGGTAACAGTCGGGTTAATATTAAACCCTTCTCCAAATGTGTTAATAGAAATAAGATCAGGGTCCATTTTTTCTATTAAAACCAGTTCCCCATCAGTCAAATCCGTCTTGCCTGTTGGAAGGTTGAAATCAAGCCCGACAAGTACATTTACCGGCAATTTCCCTGCCATCTCATAAGTCATATTGATTTTTGTATCCAGAAGGCCTGATAAGGACTCACTCGTACCATCAGACAGATCAACACTGGTATGGGCAAACCCTGACAGAAGCGCCGCTGAATAGTTCTTATAGAATCCTTTAATATTCAGGGGAATATATATCTGTCCCGCACTATTGTCACTATCATCACCCCACCAGTCATACTGGATCCCTGATTGAACATTGACATCAACCCCGGATATGCCGGCTGTACCTGCCGCAGATCCTTTTAGCGAACTTCCGCCGGTAGTCGTTCCTGCCGGAAGAGCTGCAATTGCAGAAGAAACCTCAGTAAGACCTGCATCATTAAGAACAGATATCAATCTGATCCTGTCTGCAATTATATGTCCCAGCACATTACCGGAATCTTCATCAATTATCGGCAGGGCAATCAATTATCGGCAGGGCATATTCATTTTCTGATACAGGAGGTTGAGATGGTCCCTCTACGTACGCACCATTTGCTTTTTCAGCCAATATCTGTGCCGTAACTTCTGATGCAATTTTCTTTCGGACCGGTTCAGAATATGACAGACCTGTTCCGGAAATAAAAAACACAAGTAAAAGCAATACGATTGTGAACGTCTTCATGAGCCGGGCTGTAAAACAATGATGTATGATAGTCCTCATGTCCATTTCACCCATCAACGACAACGTGATATAATTGATCTTTAACCAGGTTATTGAATCTCATACTGTTATTGGTCTCTTCATAAGATATCTCCCTTTACTTAATTGTCTCTCCTGATCAATTAATTTATCTCCCCTCTACCTGATCAATATATACATACCCGTCAAGATCAGTGTTTGCATAGAAGAATATTCTGAAAGTAATATTCAGGATTGTCGTTCCTTTCGGCATTTGAAGTGCAGCAACATTCAACGTGTGTGAATCCCACGACGGGTTACAATAATTTACTGTACATACCTCATGAAATGCAAAATCGGTATAGTAACTGATCGATGTATCCGGCTTTCTTACACGAAGCACTGCTTCAACATATACCGGAGCGATTCCGAATGTAGTCATAAATCCACCATAGATTCTGTACGATAAACTATTTATATTGGACCACCAGCTACCAAGTTGAGGAGAAACGAATTGCCAGTGAAGAAATTGATTATTTGTGGGACTACTGGGAAGAAATATAGTTTGCCCTGGGCCGAGACCTATAGCGCCATCTACCGGGTCTCCTACGGTTGCACTCCATTGAGCTGGATCATTAGAGTACCATCCATTAATAGGAGTGAGGCTTCCGTCGTCATACAATCCATCCATTCTCCATCCCTGATTGTTAGAGCTGAAATCAAAGAGAGTCGGGCAAACACCACCTTCATCCGTTGATCCATCACAGTCATTGTCTAGACCATCACAGACCTCTGTTGCTGATCCTGCAAATGGATCGCAGGTATTGACCACACTTCCAGACTGACACTGCTCCTGACCCGTGTTGCCTGAACATACT
>CALZMZ010000022.1 GCA_945788685.1 Thermodesulfovibrionia bacterium
GAAGTTACAATCTGGCAAACACTGCCGGTATTGTCCTTGCCCATGCCAGCCTGAAGGCCGGTATCTATGATCAGATTATATTGTAACTCACATCATTCGCACGGCCAGGGAGGCTTACCTCCCTGGATCAAATTTTGTGAATAATGCGGGGTAAACAGTCAAATTGAATTTTTACTGCACTGATCCTTCCTGATTCTAAACTTAATGTATATAGTCAAGTAAATACAGTTAACTTATTAAATTAAAATAATTATATAATATGTTTTTAGATGATATGTATAAATTATCCATTGACAGACAGCTAATCGAATTGTATATAGTATTTATAAGTCATAGTAGGTAAGAACGATATTATTATGCAAAGCGTTAAATATAATAACTTCCGGGAGGGATTAAAATGAAAAAATCTGTCTCAATATATGTTACAGGATTGCTATTACTGCTTGCATTATGTGGTGTTGATCAAAAAAGTGCAGGCGCTGAAATTCTTGATCTGGGTTCCCTTGGAGGCAGGGAAAGCAATGCTTTTGATGTAAATAATGCCGGGCAGGTCGTAGGATGGGCAGCCACGGATGAGGGAGGCAAACATGCGTTTATATATGATAATGCAGATGATACCCTTATTGATTTGGGAACTCTTGGAGGATATTACAGTTTTGCACTGGGTATTAACAGGAATGGACTGGTTGCAGGTTACTCATATAATGGTAATGGACAGAAACGGGCCTTTTTGTACGATGGTGAAACAATGACTGATCTTGGTACTCTTGGAGGTCAACATAGTGTAGCAGTTGACATTAATGACATCGGGCAGATAACAGGATTTTCAAATACAGAAGAAGGCGAGATTCATTCCTTTGTGTATGAAAACGGAATTATGCATGACATTGGTACATTGGGAGGGGGCGTCAGTATGGCAAATGCCATTAACAATAAAGGGCAGATTATTGGATGGTCCAGCAATGAATACAATGAACGCCACGCTTTTTTGTATGAAAATGGTGTTATGAAAGATCTTGGTACTCTCGGGGGCATGCATAGTGAAGCAACTGATATTAATGTATCGGGGAAAATAGTTGGTCATTCGCATGATGCATTTGGAGAGATTCATGCATTTGTCTATGAAAAAGGAAAAATGACCGATCTTGATACGTTTGGTGGATATCTCAGTTATGCATTCAGCATAAATGACAATGATCAGATTGTGGGCCGTGCCATGACAGGCTCCGGTGAACAGCATGCTTTTTTATATCAAAATGGCGTAATGACCGATCTGGACATATTTGAAAGCTACTATAGTGCAGCAGTCAGCATTAGCAATGATGGCAAAATTATAGGTGAAATGCATTCAGAGTTTGGGGAGCAGAGAGGATTTTTTTCAAAATAACATGCAATCTCCTTATGAAATGACCAATGCCAAAGTTCAAATGCCAATTGAATGACCAATTTCAAATATCGAAAATGCGTTTGACCGCTGATCTTTAATTTGAATGGAGGCCTGCTCCGCTTTTTTTTTTATTATCTGCAGTATGTTTTGACATTAACACATTGGGATTTCAATTGACATTGGGATTTTAACCTTTGACATTCACTCACAAATATTGATTGAGTCAAAACCCTTCTGATATACTCACTGAATGATTGTAATTCCGGCAATAGACCTTAAAGACGGTAAATGTGTCCGGCTTCTTCAGGGAAGGAAAGATGAGGTAACCGTATATTCTGATGACCCGCCGTCAATGGCAAAACACTGGCAGGATCTTGGCGGAGAACTCCTTCATGTAGTGGACCTTGATGGAGCCTTTACAGGAGAACAGCATAATTTTAGCAGTATAAAAGCGATACGTGAAGCAATTGACATTCCTATAGAGGTTGGAGGAGGAATAAGGGATGTTGAAAGAATTGAAACATTGATTGATCTTGGTGTGGACCGGACCATTATAGGAACATCAGCCGCAAAAGACCCGGATATCGTGAGGGAGGCCTGCAGGAAGTTCCCTGAAAAAGTGCTGGTCGGTATTGATGCAAAAGACGGTAAGGTGGCGGTCAGGGGATGGGTAGAAATAACAGAGCTTGAAGCTATCGAGTTTGCGAAACAGATGCAGGATGCAGGAGCTGCCGGAATTATCTATACGGACATATCAAGGGACGGTATGCTTACCGGTCCTAATTTTGAAGCAATGGCTGCCATGGTCAGATCTGTAGAAATACCGGTAATTGCATCCGGCGGAGTCTCTGAAATTGATGATATTAAAAACCTTATGAAAATAAAAAACCTCTGGGGTGTTATAACCGGCAAGGCACTTTATTCAGGGGCACTGAAACTGGAAGAAGCGATAGAGGCCGTGAAGAGTAATGGGTAATGAGTAATCAGTAATGCGTTATGTGTGATGAGTAAAGGGTGACAAGTAATGATTTATGGGGGACAATATGTTGAAAACGCACAAGGATCTTGATGTATGGAAGAAGTCTATGGAACTTGCTGAAAGATATTATTATTTAACTGATAAATTTCCTGACAACGAGCGTTATGGACTAGTCTCTCAGATGAGACGTTCAGCTGTTTCAGTACCGAGTAATATTGCTGAAGGCGCAGCCAGAGGTTCAATAAAGGAATTCATTCAATTTCTTTATATCTCTCTTGGCTCCTTATCAGAATTAGAAACTCAATCATTGCTGTCTGATAGATTAAAGCTCTTGAATGATAAATCGATATTTAATGAGTTAGAGTTGATCAGAAAAATGCTTCTAGGCTTAATTAAGAGCATGAAGAACAAGATATAAACATGTTATATACTTTTAACCCATTACTCATTACTGATTTCTCATTACGGTTGTTACGATGTTAGCTAAAAGAATAATCCCATGTCTTGATGTCAAGGACGGCAGGGTCGTAAAGGGTGTCAACTTTCAGAACCTGACCGATGCAGGTGATCCTGTTGAGAATGCCAGGTTTTATGACGAAGAGGGCGCTGATGAGCTTGTGTTTCTTGATATAACTGCTTCGCATGAAAAACGTAAAACAATTCTTGATGTTGTTGCCCGGACTGCTGATGATGTTTTTATGCCACTGACAGTTGGTGGCGGAATAAAAACACTTGATGATATCCGTGATCTGCTTAATGCAGGCTGCGACAAAGTTTCTATCAACACAACTGCGGTCCGTGATCCATATTTTATTCAGAAAGCGTCTGAGAGGTTTGGAAGCCAGTGTATTGTAGTGGCTGTTGATGCGAAGAGGGTAATAGAGGGGATGTCGTTCGAACCGGATGATCCATGGCTTAACTGGTTAAGTGAACCTGAACTTGGCGAAACCAGATTACATCTGCCTTCCAATGGATCTCCTGTATGGGCGCTCTCCACTCATGGCGGCAGAAAGATGAGGCGTCTTGATGCAATCAAGTTTGCAAAAAAGATGGAGGAATTAGGAGCAGGGGAAATATTGCTGACAAGTATGGACAGGGACGGCACAAAAATAGGATTTGATATTGTACTGACCAGCAGAATCGCTGAAGCTGTCACCATCCCTGTTGTTGCATCCGGCGGGGTAGGGAACCTTGAGCATATGCGCGAGGGACTGGTTGAGGGAAAAGCAGACGCTGCCCTTGCTGCATCAATATTTCATTACAGGGAATATTCGATCAGAGAGACCAAGGAGTATCTAAAGTCTAAGGGTGTTCCTGTCAGGCTGTAGTATCATGGTTCAGCTGCTTACTTTAATGTGCCAGGGTTCAAAGCGCACTCCCAAGAAATTTTTCGCTGGATAACGGAGATTGAAGTAGCCGCGTTCACTGAGTTCTTTGTATACTTGCGTATGAGCAAATCGCTCTGTGAAATTTGCAGCACCAAATCCTGCCTGCCCAACATCAAAATCACCATTACTGTGGAATGAATAGCCTGGTGGGGCGAGTGATCGCGAGGCGAGGGAGAGATTGCCATTATTTTTGTACGCATTGTTTAAAAACAATAGAAACTGCTTCATAATACCTCGTATACCTGAAGTTAAAACAACCTGTTCTCCCACGTGCTTTTTAATTTTTTTAAACGTTTCAAGAGGCAGGCCCCTGAACAGATAGTTCCCGGTGTACGGTATCTTTATGACTTCCTTTATCTTTATCCGGTCTGTGAGTTTATCCAGGGGCTTATGACCAAGAAAGCCGTAACGCTGAGCTTCTGCATAAAAGATCATTTCCATAAATCTGATTTCCGCCCTGGGAAACTCTCCAACCTGAGCATTATTGCGCGCTATTTTTAGACCATCGTCAAAGCTTAATAATTGAAAGTTACCATGTCCCACATATTGCTGAAGGCGTCTGAACCGCATAACTGTAGATTCAAAGACGTTATATATAGCACTGTCGATGTGCAGATCATTGTCATGAGGTTCGTTGAAGTATTCCATCTTATTAAGATAATCCCTGATATGATCCTCAAGGTTTTCAGAAGGGGGTTTTGAAAAGGTCTCCATATTCCGTGCTACTGCTTCAGGGGCAATCCCCAATCCAACTACTCCCATTGCCAGTATTTTCAGACAATCTCTTCTTTTCATCTTTTATAAAAAATAATTTTTTTAAAAATGATCTGAATTGTAGCAATCAGCATGTCTTGTAAATAATTACCCGGGCATGCTGTTATTTGCTGCATATGTGGATTTATTGAATAATAGGGTTCATAACAAAAAATGACATAATCTACGAATAATATCAAGTCTTTTCAGAGATGAGCATATCATGTGAACCGGTATAATATACTGATTAATTAAGGAAAAATGAATAAAGATCAAAGCTTGACAGCTCGGCCATCTTTTTGCATTACAGTATCAGAAAAGGTAATTATTGAGTTGCATGAAGATAAGATACCTTTACCCACCTTTCGCAGGGATGCACCTACATCAGTATCTTCTGTGCTGTATTCTGAACAATTCTGTATTTATCTATCAGATAATCATTAGCAGGCTGGATGTTAAGATCTGTTTTCTTACCCTTGATTAATACAGAAACGTGAACATTTGATTGATGCCTTGCGGCAGAGTATCGGGCGCATAAGGAGGCTGCTGTTAAGATTGCTTCTTCTGTTGGTTTGCCGCTCACGAATGTTACCGGACTTCCAAATCCCGGTACATGCATTGTGCAATCTTCATCACCGGCAATTGATAAAATAATGTCGTTTTCATCCCTGTTTCTTCCGACAATTATTTTACAGTCAGAAGCATATCTGAAGTGCCTGCCGACTCTTAAAAGGTTAATGTCTTTAACATCAGGATCCGGACAGTGGTCCAGAAGCTCCTTTAACCTGTATGAATAATTGGGTTCTGTCAGCAGACATCCACCGGCAGGCGCAGGGTATTCAGTCAAACCGAGTTCTTCTGCCAGTGCTATCTGCGGTTTCCGTGAGCGGCCGGAAAAATCATACAGCAGGTCACGATTTACCATACCCTTTTCCTCAGGAATTGTGGGTTTCATCAATTTTGCAGAGAGCGGCCTGAGAACATATCCTTTCAGATCAGCTTCCCTGTCAATGACAGGAAAAGTGTCCCTTCTCTGGCTCATCGGTCTCTGGCCGAGGACTTCTCCTGTGATTATAAAATCAGCCCCGGACATCTCCATCAAATTCTTAGCCTCTTTTAACATCAGGATACGGCAGTCGACACACGGGTTCATATTTTTTCCGTGACCATACTTCGGTTTTTTTACAATATCTATAAATTTGTCAGACAGATGAGACATCTTGACCTGAAAACCGAATTTTACTGAGGCTGCAAACGGGTCTTTTGAACATGACGACTTATCACCAATTTCACATCCAAAATGGTTGAGAAATGTTATGGCAGTGACATCAATCCCCTGCTTCAGCATGATCAGTATAGCAAGGGTGCTGTCAAGTCCTCCGGAAAATAAAGCGATTGCTTTAGACATAATATCCTTTCAACATAAACGCTATTACCACTCCTATTTTATCTTACAAGTTATTACGTCTAAGTTCAATTTAGCCCCTGTCCAGACTCTTCCTCTTTCATTCTGGCCTGTCCGGTCGGAGCGACTCTCGAGCAGACTTGTAACGAGAATCTTATTCGTTTGATTCCCGTCTCACTTCGATCACGAGAATGACAACCAGAAGGGTGTCCACTTTTTTATTTTAGCCAACAACTTCAATTATGCCTCTTGAACTTACAAGGCAAATATTGTAAAGTAGATCGTGCATAAGGCAGTTGTCATAATTCCCTCAAGATTTGACTCTACACGTTTCCCCGGAAAAGCCCTCGCAACCCTGAAGGGTAAATCAATTATTCAGCATGTTTACGAACAGGCTTCACGGTCACGCCTGGCAAAAGAGGTCTATGTTGCAACTGATGATCAGCGTATATATGATCAGGTAAGGGCCTTTAACGGGCATGCAGTTATGACCTCCGGTGCACATACCTGCGGAACTGACAGGATTGCCGAAGCTGCAAAAAATATTGAATGCGATATAATTGTTAATGTGCAGGGTGACGAACCCTTTGTCAGACCGGATATGATAGATGATACGATTCAATTATTAAGAGATAATGAGAAAGCTTCAATGAGCACACTCTGTGTCAGGATTGATAATCAGGAGGACCTCCTGTCTCCTCATATAGTAAAAGTGGTAATGGACAGAGATGGATATGCCATGTACTTTTCAAGGTCTCCCATCCCTTATTACAGGGATGACTGGAAAGACTTAAACAGCATATCCCATGTCCCTGATAAAACAGTTCTCATGAAACATATAGGCATATATGGATACAGAAAGAATGTTCTGATGGATTTTACCTCAATGGAGAAAAGTGGTCTCGAGAATATTGAAAAACTGGAGCAGCTCAGGGCATTATCTGCCGGCTTGAAAATTAAAGTAAAGGAAACTGAATTTAATACAATTGGCATAGACACAAAAGAAGATTTGAGAAAGGCAGAAGAATGGCAAAATATATCTTTGTAACAGGCGGAGTTGTTTCATCTCTTGGCAAAGGCATAGTTGCTTCGGCAACCGGAGCCCTGCTTGAGGCAAGAGGATTAAAGGTTACGATCCAGAAACTTGATCCTTATATCAATGTTGATCCCGGTACACTCAGCCCTTTTCAGCATGGTGAGGTCTTTGTGACCGATGACGGTGCAGAGACAGACCTTGACCTTGGTCATTACGAACGGTTTACATCTACCAGGATGTCCCAGGGCAATAACTTTACAACAGGAAAGATATATTACAATGTTCTCCTTAAGGAGAGAAGGGGGGACTATCTCGGTGACACCGTACAGGTTGTTCCCCATATCACTGATGAGATAAAAAAATCCATTAAATCCGTAAGCAATGACTTTGATGTTGTTATTGTTGAAATCGGCGGAACAATCGGTGATATTGAAAGTCTTCCTTTTCTGGAAGCCATTAGACAGTTCCGCTATGATGTAGGACGGGAAAATGTAATTTATGTTCATCTGACGCTCGTACCTTATATCAGTACGGCCGGAGAGCTTAAGTCAAAGCCCACCCAGCATAGCGTGAAAGAACTGCGTGCAATTGGTATTCAGCCGGATATACTGGTGTGCCGTACAGACAGATCACTTTCTCATTCCATTAAAAAGAAGATAGCATTGCATTGTAACCTTGATATTGAAGCAGTCGTTGCAGCAAGAGATGTCAGTTCTATTTATGAAGTGCCTCTGATTTTGAAAGAAGAAGGCATGGATGATTTTCTTGCGCACAAACTTGCACTGAAAAAAGAAAAATCTGATTTATCGACATGGGCCAATGTAGTAAAGAAAATCAAGGAGCCTGTTGATACGGTTACAATTGCCATGGTGGGCAAGTATGTCGGACTGCAGGACTCCTATAAAAGCCTGAATGAGTCGCTTATTCATGGAGGGATTGCCAATGATGTCAAGGTTGATATTCAATGGGTGGATGCTGAAGATATTGAAAAATCTGAAGTTGAGAGACATCTGTCCGAAGTTGATGGAATTCTTGTTCCCGGCGGATTTGGTGAAAGAGGGATAGAAGGAAAAATAGACGCGGTGAGATATGCCAGGGAAAAGAAAATCCCGTATCTTGGCATATGCCTTGGCATGCAATGTGCAGTTATAGAGTTTGCCCGTGATGTCTGCCGTCTGGAAGGGGCAAACAGCACTGAGTTTGAGAAGGACACAACATATCCTGTAATTTACCTTATCGAGGAATGGTATGACTTCAGAAACAAGACGGTCCAGAGAAGGGACCTCAGTTCCGATAAAGGCGGGACAATGAGACTTGGAGAATATCCCTGTGTCCTTGATGAAGATTCACTGGCCTTTAAGGCATATGGAGATAAGAACATTAATGAGAGGCACAGACACAGGTATGAATTTAATAATGATTATCTTGAAATGATGCAGAAATATGGTCTGAAAATCAGCGGGAAAAGTCCGGACGGTCAATTAGTGGAGATAGTAGAGATTGAAGACCATCCGTGGTTCTTTGGATGTCAGTTTCATCCTGAATTCAAATCCAGACCACTGGATCCCCATCCTGTTTTCAAGGCGTTTATTGGAGCTGCATATAAAGATAAGAAACTTCTTTTTCCTAATTCAAACATTGAAAAAATGGAGGTGGTCAATGAGTGAAATTGTTGATGTCTTTGGACGGGAAATAATTGACAGCAGAGGGAATCCGACTGTTGAAGTTGATGTGATACTTGATAGCGGTGCTTACGGCAGGGCAGCAGTGCCATCGGGTGCATCAACCGGCCAGAGAGAGGCACTGGAACTCAGAGACAAGGACAAAAGATATAAAGGCAAGGGTGTTCAAAAGGCTGTAAAAAATATAAACAGCAAAATAGCCCCGCGATTGACAGGGCTTGACGCAGGTGATCAGGTTTATATAGATAACAGTATGATAAAGCTGGATGGTACCAAGAATAAGAGTAAACTCGGTGCTAACGCCATCCTTGGTGTGTCTCTTGCTGTTGCCAGGGCCGCTGCCATGGAAGCTGAACTTCCCCTTTACCGATACATTGGCGGAGCAGGTGCAAAGGAACTGCCTCTTCCCATGATGAATATTCTTAATGGCGGTGAGCATGCTGACAATAACCTGGATATACAGGAGTTTATGATAATGCCTGCAGGTGCACCGAATTTCCGGGAGGCCCTGAGGATGGGCGCGGAAATATTTCACAGCCTTAAGAGTCTGTTGAATGCAAAAGGACTGAGTACATCAGTCGGCGATGAGGGAGGTTTTGCCCCCAATCTGAAATCCAATGAAGAAGCGATTGTACTGATTATCTCGGCTGTCAGGAAAGCAGGATATAAAGCGGGAAAAGATATGTACATAGCGCTTGATGTTGCTGCTTCTGAATTGTACAGCAAAGGCAAGTATACATTTGAAGGAAAGTCTGTCAGTGCGGACTATATGATCAAGTTTTTTGAAAAAATAATTAAAAAATATCCTGTTATATCAATCGAAGACGGTCTGTCCGAGAATGACTGGAAGGGCTGGGAAGCAATGACAAAAAGGATTGGAGGTAAAGTGCAGATTGTGGGAGACGATATTTTTGTCACCAATCCTGAAATTTTTGCAAAGGGAATTGAAAAAGGAATCGGCAATTCAATCCTGATCAAACTCAATCAGATAGGATCTCTGACAGAGACACTTGAAGCCATAGAAATGGCCAAGAGGGCAGGTTATACTGCAGTTGTGTCCCACAGGTCGGGTGAAACTGAGGATTCAACCATTGCTGATCTTGCTGTTGCAATGAATACAGGACAGATAAAGACAGGGTCACTCTCAAGGACTGACAGAATAGTAAAATACAACAGGCTGTTAAGGATTGAAGAGGAACTGGGAGATGCCGCAGTTTTCAAGGGAAAAAATGTTTTTTACAATTTAAAATAATGCATTAAGTTAGCATATATAACGCATGAGAAATATTAGAAGAAAACAGGTTGATCAGAACAGAAAGAGAAGAAAGGTTGTATTTCTTACATTTGGAATACTTTTATCAATTTATCTGACTTTCACCCTGGTTTTTGGTGAAAATGGTCTGATCAGATTTTTTAAATTAAAATCAACAAAAAACAGTTTGCAGGCCGAGACAATAGTAGTTAAAGACCGTAACAATGATATTAAGGGCCAGATTGAGGCCCTTGAAAATGAACCGGAAGTCGTTGAAGAACTTGCAAGAGAGTATGGACTGACCAAAGAGGGCGAGCTCATATTCAAGTTCGACAGACAGGAGTGAATATAAAGTTAAAGTAAAAAGTCAGAGTAACCTTTCAGATACGGTTAAAAATTTATTTAAACGTGTCATTCCCGCAGTCCTTTGAGCGGGAATCCAGTTCCCCGGTTTCTGGATACCCGATAAACAGACTTCGGGTATGACAATTAAAGGATCCATTGCCGTCAGTAACTGAAGGATTACCAGCCAGAGTGTTTTGGAGGTAAGAAGTGTACGATTTAATGATAGAATCACAGTTTTCATCTGCCCATCAGCTCAGAGGGTACAAGGGAAAGTGTGAAGCGCTGCATGGACATAACTGGAGGGTGCAGGTAACTGTGTCCTCTGACAAGCTGGATGACATAGGGATGGTGATTGATTTTCATGAATTAAAGAAAATTTTGGGTGAAGTAATATCTTCCCTTGACCATTCCTTTTTAAATGATGTTTTCCCGTTTACCGAGATCAACCCGTCATCTGAAAATATCGCGAAATGGATTTATGACTCGATAAAAAAGAAACTGGACGAAGACAAGTGTAATATATCTTCTGTTACTGTGTGGGAGAACGAAACAGCGTCTGCTACTTATTATGAGTAATAATAATTGATGCACGTGCGGGACTGGTAACGCCACTGATTTGTTATTCAAATCCAATCATGGTCGTAAAAGGTACGATTATTTCTGCGCCTTGATTGTCACTGATAAGCACTTCAATATCATGGTCACCACTGGAATCTGGTTTAATTTCCCATGTCAATACTCCTGACTGGTCTACTGACATTCCTTCCGGACCTTTGGCTAAAGTGAAGCTTAACGTATCTCCATCCGGATCTGCTGCGTTGACTTGATATCTGTAATTGCTGCCGTTTATAACAGGTGATCCTTCGTTGACAACGGGTAAGGAATTTAATATCGTTTTTTTCAGGATAACTGTTTTTCCACTGCTTTCACCATCATTTGGTGTAATCTCTACTTTTACTTCATCATCCCTTTTCATATCTGCTTCAAGATAACTGGCATCACCGCTATACTCGTCATTGAGAAACCACTTATATATAAAGTTTACCCGGTCATTATCATTGTCTTCTCCCTTGACATTTACGGTCATGGTGGAACTTGCGGTTGGGTATTCAGGAACAATACGGGATCTGACAATGGAGGGAGGCGAATTGCCGATTACGATATTGTTGGAGCTGAACTCATGATTCCCACGTACTACCACAACATGGACGATGTCATTCTTGTTTAGAGGTGTCGTATCAAGACTGTTATTCTGCCGGGATTCATCCCGGATACCGTTAATGAACCACTGGTACTGATCTATGCTGCCTATGGAGTTATCGATCCTGACATATAAAATGGAACCTTTCACTGCATTGTCCGGAGAAATACTGATCGGCCCTGGATTGACTCCGGTCAGATCGTTTGTTTCACTATAGGGTGCAGAGAACCTGCTTTCAGGCTTTTCGCTGCACCCGGGGACAGATAAGGCAATAATAAGGAAGAGAATCGTAAGATATCTCATTGTATTGGCTTGTTAGTCCAGCCGGAAAGCCCGCTTTTCAGAGTTACGGGATTGCTATTTTTCGATGTCAGGATAGCACCGGTAGACTGCTGGAAGAACACCTTTGTAGATCCATCGCTCGTTACCTGGGCACTCGGCGAAGATGGCATACCTTTGCCAAGATAGCCTATCCTTGCAACTTCATCAGTCGGATTGGCCTGATTCTTCTGATTTTCAAAAATATAACCCGGGGTTGCCGTACCGGTTTTATAATATACTGCATAGGCATTACTTTCTCCCTCGGTAGCACACTCATCAAGGCCGGGAATGAATGTTGCCCAGCTCACGATGCCGCCCAGCACGAGTGGCTTTGACACCAGTCTTTCACCGCTGTGATTAAGAAAAATGGTAGTATCTTGAAAGTCCTTGTCTTCAACCACATCACTGAAATACATCGCCCATCCTTCACAGTCAACGGAGTTGGAGGCTTTCAGGAGCTTTGGCCAGGTATCTATACCTGCAGCACATGTTCCCTGGACATCTGTTACACTGCCGTCCGTCTTTACTACAGCTTTTGATACGTCAAGGAAGTCTGAAAATGTTGTGCTGCAGTCTCCCTTCCAGCATCCATCTTTAATCGCATAAAAGCCTCCTGTGGCAGTCTGGTTTTTATCGAACGATCCAATATATTGACCGGTGCCGAAATAGACCCACAAATTTGCCCGGTCATCCATGGCTGCAGCAGGAGCCGATGAAATGATTTTGACATTATCTTTGATACCGGCAATAGTATTAACATTACCTAATGTTGATATGATCCAGTCCGGGTCGACTGTAGAACTTTGATCGGTGGTGACTCTGTGCATCAATGAATTCCACGATGCACCGGTTTTAATATTCTCAGCGATATAAAGCACATCTACATCATTGTCAATATCGACATCGACCGAAATCGGATCAGATAGATAAGCAGTCAATGACGTACTGGGTGTATCACGTTTCCAAAAATGTCCTTTGCTGCCATCAGTTACATCTTCAGTCCAGTCGCTGATGACACCGTTTGTTGCACCTGCACCTGATATCTGCAGAACAAACACGCGGCCTTTTTGCAATGTTGTAAAATTGGAATATATATCATAGTTCTTTGCTCCCGAACCAAAGGTAACAAACCATGTGTCATCAACCCTGGCAACTGAAGGAAAGGACATGGAAAGGCCCAGTTGAGGATCTTTAAATGTCCACAGGAGCCTGGGAGTTTCAGGTACTGTAATATCGAGTGCAAAATACTCTGGTGAAGCATCATAACCAGTCCCTCCCGAGTTCCAGGAAATATCCTTGCCGCCAAGACGAAATCCTCCAATGAGTATTGTTCCCCATCCGCCGGGGTGGTCCGCATCAGCATCGAATATTTTTACATCCGTAATTTTTGGTTTCAGGTCCACATAATATACGTGACTGTAATCAGTGTCTGTTAACCACTTAAGATGCGGCAGCAGGCCACGTGGGATGAATGCCCACAGTTCTTCACCGAGTCCGTCGGACCCACCTTTGCAGGAATTGCCATCGACATCCTCGTGAAATGTATAGGTCTCCTGATCAAAACAACCTGCGTTAAAGGCATGCAGCATGCCGTCGTTTGCACCTACATAGACGACCTGTTTTCTGTTTATATGGGTTTTCCTGTACGTTGTGTATGAGCTGTCATTATAGAGCAGGTCATAGTTTTCCATTGGCCGGCCGACATTAGTCGGGGTTGAATGTACGATATCTCCCAGTTTCCATACTTTTGCTGGACCCGAATCTAATTTGAGCGTTCGTGATCTGTACCCGGCGAGGTCTTCTCCGCGTACCCAATCTATGATATCGGCAGCTTCAGCATCGTCTGCCGCCCTGAGATAAGGCTTGAGTGTTGCAGCTGCTCCTGATGTAAAAAGCTGCGTTGTCGAGCCATTAGTCGAGGTGTAAATAAGCCTGCTTGACGCATCCCGTGACCATAACTTCTCGCCGGCTTCCCAGATACTCTTGATGTTATCAATGTCTGTTATGACCGCAGGTGTTGCTGAATCCTTGACCCCGTCTCCATTGCTATCGACGTACTTGTTCACTTGTGTACCATCTAAAGGATCATAACTCATTTCAATGATCATATCATCAGAAAGATCCAGGGTCTCATTTTTCAATGTGTCCTCCCGCAGGTTACCGTACCTGTCGACAAAAAACGAACGGAGATTTCCAAGCCAGCTCCGGGCATTACCTGAATCTTCATCAACTTTTTCAGGATAGTAATATGCCTGATATACTGCTCCATCACCATCACCCGTAGTTGCAAGTACGCTTACTGATGTGCCTGAAGATGCCTGGGCACTTATTGACAGCAGGGCCTTGGTGAGCTGTTTTTTCAGGTTCAGCGGGTTGGAAGCGTTAAAGTATGTATCCGGTGTTCCATCATTATTTTTGTCCCACTCCTTCTGCAAATCAGGAACATCATTATTGTTATCGTCCTTAAATCCACCGTATTTGGCTGCATACCAGAGCGGGCCTTTGAGTATTGAAGCGGAAGAACCGGTGATACTGAAGGACCTCTCCACAACAGGTGTTTCATTGCCCGTGTAACTGTCACAGTCGCTAAATCCTGCACCTCCGCCGCACTTTATATCGAGATATTCACCCGGATTATCAACTCCCGTGATGTAGTAACCGGCATAATCAAGATGCCCTGCTGCCGCATACAGACCTTTTGTCTTTACGGTCACTATGTTCCCGTTTATTTTCGTATATATTCTGTAGCGTATATCAAGCTCATAATCCCAGCCATACTCGGCATCATCCCATAAAATGTCATAGCAATTCTCATAACCATTCAGTTGCTCGGCGCTCCAGTCTGCGTCATTCTGACAGATTTGAAAATCAACAAGTTCACCCTTCGAGTCATCACCTCCTGCACCCGGGCTTCCACAACCGGGATAGGACGTGTCAGGACAGCCGTCATGAAATGCAGGGATAAGATATGCAGTATTTCCATTGGCACGCAGGTCGATAGTAGGAAGAGGTGAGCCGGTTGCCACTGCATAGGTATGCATATATTGCTCCCCTTCGACAGTGTTCAGGTCTGTTGTCCTGGCATGCCATGCAAGGGCAGGAGTATAGTAGGCGCCCTGCTTGGTCGGTTCTTCAACGCACAGTCCTCTGATACTTTTGAAGTTGCTGCCGGATTTTTCTGTGCACTTTCTATCGTTTGTACCGCCTGACTCACCGACAATGACCGTGTTGATACTTTCAATACTGTTCATATCTGAATCATCAACCAGTGTTGTCACATTGGGAGTGTCACTTCCACTAAACGACCCCCAATTGGCACCGGGCAAGTCATCGGAATCATACGACGGATATGAGTCACTGAGAATAAGGGCAAATGGTTTTGAACAGGTTGGAAAATTCTGATAGGGATCATCCCAGCTATTTTCCACTGATAACCCATTGATCCCGGTATCAGGGTTGTTTGTCTTATACTGTGAAGTACATGCCTTGGTTCCTTTGAAATAACGAATGGTTTCATACAGCATCTCACCGATTGGATTTCCCCAGCTCGTGCATGTGCCGTTTGATAGAATAGTCGGTTCCCCTGGCACGCATCTTCCTTCTGAACCACCTTTATCATACCATCCTGTATTATAATTGTACTGGCTCACTCTGAAGCTATTGATATTTTTTATGATCTTCGAGGTGCCCAGCACGATTCCCGTATCGGTTGCAATTTCGTTGACCGGTACATCCGATATATTACTTCTCAGAACGCCCCCGCTTACGTTTGACCTGTAGCTTCCGGTGATAAGGCCGAAGTGCATATTAGCGGTGTCATCGGTTGTATCGGGTGTGCCGTTCCGGTTGACCCCAAACTCCTGTAATAGACCAACTGGTTTATACCTTGGAGAAGAAGCTCCCTGAACATAGGTCTCGCAATCTTCGCCGGTAGCATCATTGCAGACCAGCACATCAGCGTTATAGGTATAATTAGGACTAAGATTACTACCACCCTGATACTGTTTTCTGCACTGCTTTCCCTCGGTGCTCGCAGTATAGGGATAAAGACCATTCTTGACATAAATTAAAGAAGACGTTTCAGTTTCACTTGTGTTGGTATTGCACAGGGTAATAGAATTCCACGAGAAGGGTATGAGCGATGATATATCTGCTCCATCATAAACTTTTGCCCATGAATGGGCATCGCGGGGAAGTGTTGTCCTGCTTAATACAGTGCGGCTGGTTGTGTCTTCTGAACGGTATCCGCCATACAGCACTTTACGGATGATATCAATACGGGCCATTGTGGCCCAGTTGAGAAAATTGCCGCTCCATCTTCCGGAGCAGTAGTGATTGCTCCCCGGAGAGTTGACTGTTCCGACTGGTTCAAATCTGTTGCTTTGATAGTTATAACATTTATTGGAATCGAAGTAACCATAGTAATGAATTCCATCTTTATACGTGGAGTCAATAGTGCCGTCTTCGTCAATGTCTGACACATCATTGTATGCCTTGTAGAATGATTTATGATCCTTTGACATTACAAACATAACCATGGGAGGTGCACTTTCGCTGATATAAGGAGGTACAGCCAGGTAATCACTCATTACCTGCGACGACACTTCTCCCTGGGACATTGCTACAAACAACAGCAGAAGCAATGATAGAGCCCTTTTAATATTCATGGTTTTATTTCCTCCATTTCTTATAGTTTCTTATCACTTCAGGCATATCAATACCGTAAAAAAATACTTCTTCTGCCAGACCCTCGTCGTTCAGTTCAATCCTCACATTTCCATTTTCATTTTCTTCAAGTGAATAGGTATCTATGATTACATCCTTTGAGAATCGAAATGTTTCATCAATGGATTTTTCTTCTTTATGTATTTGTGTGCTTATTGAAATAGAGCTGTTTGAATATTTCATAATATTGCCCCATACAGTCACGGAGAGTATTAATGCGAATAATATTTTTACAATCATACCTGCCTCCTTTTAATTTATAACCGGCACATACCTGTAAATTGCGCCCAGCTGTGTGCGTGAGCTGGTCAATCCTGAACCAACCGAGTTTATCCTGTAATAAAGGTAGAAACCACTGCTTCCGCCTTTGCCAATTCCTTCATATCCGGAAGCAAACTCTACAGAGCTTCCACCCATCCATTTTCTGTACATCATATCGATGTCTACATCGACACTCTGTTCTAGTTCATTATTAAATGCAAAAGATACATCAGTAGTTCCGTCAGGATCAAATGCTACAGATCTCAGTTCCTGGGGTAAGTTTGCATCATCTATAATTTCTGTAAAGCCTTCTAAGTTCATCTCACGTACTGTATGCTTTATTACTGCAGTACTGATATCGATTCCGGCGTCTGCCTTGGAAACATTTCTCTCTCGTAACCTGATGTTTCCCGATAGCATGTTCTCTACTGTGCTCGAGTTAATTGCTGATATTCCAACGAGGGTAAGTACAAGAAGCAGGAGAAGTACGGTAATCAGGATATATCCGCTGTCGTTTTTATGCATTTCTATCCTCACTCGTTTCTCATGGTGACTACCGTCTGCCACCATCTTCGTCTGAAATTATCATTTGTCGGATCAGGACTTCTATTTTCAATTGCTATCGAGGGAGGATTACCCTTACCGCCATAATTAAGATCCCCCCTGTCAGCACGAGCAAGAATGTTGATTCGCAGCGATCTGATGCTGGCAGGATCAGCAATGAGATCTGCATTTACATAATCTCCACTGTCAAATAATCCGTTCACATTCTGGTCGTCAATAAGACCGTCTCCATCGGTGTCTATGGCATAAGCCAGCTGCAGTTCTTCGATGTTATCTGCTATTACATCATTTGTTGAAGAGGCAACTGCAGTGCATGTTGCAACCGCAGCGTTTCTTCGAATTCTCCGGAGTGCCATATTTCCGTCGATGCAGAAGGTCGTGTCTTCAACAAGATATACAGGACGACCAATATCACAAGTTCCGTCCCCATCGGTGTCGATCATGGGAATGCTCAAAGACAGGGGTCTGTCAAGTGTTATAGCGCTCTGGTCACAGTCACCACCGGATGTTGTCGAGCAGGTCTGAACCAGAGCAAACTCAACCCCGTCGAAACTCAAATAACGTCGATCAGTCAGGTTGGGTGCATCAGTACCGCTGTAACTGATTCTGATCTGTGTACTTCCCAGCGGTATTGAATTGGGACAGGCGAGAGATGCAGTTGAGCCTGCAGGCCATGCTGTGCCGATCATTGTGAAACCCCCTACTATAGTGACTGCATCAGGCGAGCCGCTGCTGTCAACGGGAGTAATCAGGGAAGTCATGTTATTTACGGGCTCTAAATTTAGATCAACAGGGGCACCGAAGCCGGCACTTTTCATCTCCCCCGATATTAGATCGATTGCAATTTTAGACTGCGTGTTAATTTCAGAAACACTTTCCTGTGCCACTGAAGAGCGGTTCTGTACTATATATGTTGCAGTCGCAGCAGAGATAAGAATCAGACCGATTGTTATTGCAATCATTATCTCAATAAGTGTATATCCGTTATAGTTTTGAGAATCAGGCATTTTCATTCCACTTTAATGAATCCATGGTTACTGACCTGTCAGAACCGTTTTTATCAGTCCAGCATGTGCGTACACGTATCGCTGATGACTGCACTACCTGGGTTGTATCAGGGTCGACTGAACAGACTGTGGCCAGTCCGGGATCACACGTATCGTTATCTGCAGTCAAAGAAAGAGCAACACAGTCTCCCACAACCCACCATCTCATGGTGAAATCTATACCGCCTGAGATGGTTGTTTCAGTTACCGGAACAGGATCAGGTTCAGCACCGGAAGCTAAATCTGCATACGGAGTGGCCTTAAGCTGTTCGACAAACTCCTGGGTGAGATTTGTGGCGATCCTCATTTCTCTGCTTGAGGTATTACCGCTGACTGCGTAGTATTGCATTGTCATTACTCCAAGCATTCCTACGAGCAGAACAACAAGCGCTATCATAACTTCTATTAATGTAAATCCCTGCTGTTTTCTCATCTTACTTCCAGCCATGTGCATTGGCGCCGGGGAGAGACAGTGCATTGATCTGACAGCTTTGTTGGATCAATGTCTGCATCCCATTTCCATAAATCAATTTTTCCTGCCCGATTACTTACTCTGACCAAATAAGTAAAACCGCGTGATGTATGTGTTATATACGCTGATCCTGTAAAGCTTAATGTTCCATCAGGATTAAATACCTCTCTCACAGGACCAGCTGTGCCTCCGAAATCCACAGTTGCACCGGTAATATCTTCACAAACAGGACATGGATCATTACTATGAGGTCCTTCGTCTGTACCTGTACCAAATGAAACATCCTCGCCATAGGATGCTGCAAGGTCATATGTTCGCACAGGTCCTGCTCCATATTTATCGGCTGCGGTATCTGTAAGGCTGTTATCACCGTTTCCGTCAAATCCTATTGAGTAGCTGTCAGCGCCTGCTTCATTAAATGTGATAAGATATTGCCTGTTTTCCTTAATTGCCATGGTTCTTGCAAGCCTCATATGCTGTACAAGGTCGCCAGCAGCACCCCTTATACGGCCATCTGCAACAAATCTGCTGTATTGAGGAATGCCGATACCTGCCAGAAGACTTATAATGGTAATCGTAATAAGCAGTTCAATCAGTGTTACACCTTTATTATTTTTTATGTTCATCCTGTTATTCATTTTCAGCTTATTGTATGCAAATTCTGTGCTCAAATTAAAAGGCTATTATTTTAATGAGTTAGGAGGTTATATCTGCTTTTAATAGGAAATTTTATACATATGTTATGTAATGTATTTCACAGTAATAGAATCAACAAAAAGATGAATTGCTTTTATTGATTTCAATGAACAGGGCATATCAGGCTTTTGGAACATACAACAATGGTAACTTCTTATGGGGTATCTGAATCTTTAATGGAGAGAGTGAGTTGCTGGGTTGCTTTTCCACCATATCCATCGTCAATAGCAACCGTTATCTTAACTGAACTTTTAAATTCCGGGGGTACTGTCCAGGTGATCTGACCGGAAGAGTCAATGATCATTCCCTCCGGTGCAGAG
>CALZMZ010000023.1 GCA_945788685.1 Thermodesulfovibrionia bacterium
GTTACCCGCATATCATTCAACGGCAATGTCAAAAAAGTAGTACTTGAGGATGGTCAGGAGATTGAGTCGAAAAGTGTGATATTGGCCTCCGGTGGACACCCGAGGAAACTGAAAATAGAGGGAGAAGACGAATTTCGGGGCAGGGGTGTTTCATACTGTGCCACCTGTGACGGTGCTTTTTTCAAAGGATTAAAAATTGCTGTTATCGGCGGGGGAGACTCTGCTATTCAGGAAGGTCTTTTTTTGACAAAGTTTGCAGAGATGGTGTACATAGTGCACAGGAGAGACAGTCTGAGGGCAGAGAAGATTCTCCAGGACCGGGCCCTGTCAGATCCAAAAATAAAACTCGTCTGGGACTCTGTTCCCGAAAAAATAGAAGGAGATGAGAAGGGTGTCAACTCCCTGCTAGTGAAGAATGTAAAAACCGGTGATCTCTCCTCTCTGGAAGTCGAGGGGGTTTTTATTTACATCGGATTTGACCCGAACACGGAATTTCTTGCAGGGACGGCGAATCTTAATGAAAATAACTACATTCTTACCGATGAGAACATGGCAACGACAGCGCCCGGCATATTCGCAGCCGGTGACATGCGTGCAAAAATTACCAGGCAGATTGCTACAGCAGTGGGAGATGGAGCCACCGCCGCAATAGCGGCAGAGAAATATATAGAAGAGGAATTTAAATAAGCAATCAGCTATCAGCGTTCAGCGATCAGGAACAGATTTTATTTATAATGAACTGTACACAGCAAGCTATGGTATATAAACATCTGTCATTCCCGAGGTTTGTTAATCGGGAATCCAGAAGCCACGTTACACTTTGCATTTTTGGATACCCGCTTTCGCGGGTATGACGAACATGGGAAGACACGAAGTGCTAAGCCTGAATAAATTTAAATTAAGACAATTGCTGATAGCTGACAGCTGAACGCTTAGAGCTAAAAAATGTTTGAATCATTATCTGACAGACTGGAAGGCATCTTTAAGAAAATAAAGGGCCGGGGACTTCTTAAGGAAGAAGATGTCGTTGCTGCCCTTAAAGAGATAAGGATGGCCCTGCTTGAAGCGGATGTTAACTTTAAGGTTGTCAAAACTTTTGTTGATAAGGTCAGGGAAAGGGCCGTTGGCAAAGAGGTCCTTGAGAGCATAACCCCGGGACAGCAGGTCGTAAAAATAGTCAATGATGAGCTCTGTGCTCTCATGGGAGGAGGGCAGAGCAAGATCAATCTCTCGCCAAATCCTCCCACTGTCATAATGCTCGTTGGTCTTCATGGCTCGGGTAAAACAACAACATCGGCAAAGCTTGCAAACAATTTCAAAAAGGACGGCAGAAGGCCCATGCTTGTTGCCATGGATACTGGCAGACCTGCAGCCATTGACCAGCTTACATCCCTTGGTGCCCAGATTGAGGTGCCTGTATATGCTACAAAGCCGGGGGATGATCCGGTAGGCATTTTCCCTGATGCCCTGAAAATGGCAAATCTTGAAGGCAGGGATATTATGATCCTGGATACTGCCGGAAGACTTCATATAGATGAGGACCTCATGGTTGAGCTTGAGAACATCAAGGAAGTGGCATCCCCGTCTGAGATCCTGCTTGTTGCTGATGCCATGACAGGTCAGGACGCGGTGAATATCTCGGAGTCTTTTAATGAAAAGCTTGACCTCCAGGGGGTAATTCTTACCAAAATGGATGGCGATGCCCGTGGTGGTGCAGCCCTGTCAATTGTTACGGTCACCGGAAAACCCATAAAGCTTATCGGAGTCGGTGAAAAGATAGACGTTCTGGAACCCTTTCACCCAGAAAGAATGGCTTCAAGGATTCTGGGTATGGGTGATGTCGTCACACTTGTAGAAAAGGCCCAGGAGGCGGTCAGTCTTGAAGAGGCGCTTAATCTTGAGGGTAAGCTCAAGAAGAACAGGTTTACATTTGAAGACCTTGTAACGCAAATAAAACAGATAAAAAAAATGGGTTCTCTTGAAAGTCTGTTAAGTATGATCCCTGGACTTGGAAAGCAGTTGAAGGGGGTCAATATTGATGACGGGGCCTTTGTTAAGGTAGAGGCCATCATATCCTCAATGACAACACAGGAAAAAAGGAATTATGTTATACTTAACGGCAGTCGAAAAAAGAGGATTGCCGCTGGAAGCGGTACTACAGTAGCTGATGTTAACAGGCTTGTCAAGCAGCATCTCCAGATGAAAAAGATGATGAAAAAGATGAAGCGCGGCAAGGGCTTTGGCATGCCTCAATTTAAGTTCTGATAATGATTCAGGCTTCACTCAAATGTCTTGAATACAATGAATGAATCCTGTATATTAATATCCATTAAGACGGAGGATGTAATTTGGTAAAGATTAGACTAACAAGAAAAGGTGCCAAGAAAAAGCCTTTTTACAGGGTAATAGTGGCTGACTCACGCAAGAGAAGAGACGGTCCTTTTATCGAAATCATCGGCACCTATGATCCACTGAAAGAACCATCGGAAATCAAGATAGATACCGAGAGGGCCAAATACTGGCTTGGTTGTGGAGCTCAGCCAAGTTCTACTGTTAGCAAACTTTTGAAAATATCGGGCCTGTAAGATTCAGCCCTGATTCAATCGGAGGTGGACATGAAATCACTAATCGAGGACATTGCAAAGGCTCTGGTGGACAAACCGGAGGAAGTGGGGGTTGCAGAAGTTGATGGTGAAAGGACCACTGTCTATGAATTACGTGTTGCCACAAGTGATCTTGGTAAGGTAATCGGGAAACAGGGCAAGACGGCAAGGTCCATCAGGACGATTTTAAGTGCTGCAGGTACAAAGCTCGGTAAACGCTGTGTTCTTGAAATACTCGAATAGTTCATCAGTAGAACATTTATTTTTTTATATATTAAGGAGAAGGGCAGCCCCCTTCTCCTTTAGAATTGTCTGAAACCTGAAAATGAAATGTGATGTTTTAACTCTCTTCCCTGATATCATTACTGCCTATCTAAATGAGAGCATAATGAAAAGGGCCAGGGAGAATAAACTCCTCGATGTACATCCTGTCAATATCAGAGATTTTACGTCAGACGTTCACAGGACAGTGGATGATTATCCCTTTGGAGGAGGCGCAGGCATGGTCTTCAAGCCCGAGCCGATATTCAGGGCCATGGACCATCTCAATGAGGATGGTGAAGCACGAAAGGTAATACTCCTCAGCCCCCGGGGAATCCCTTTTGACCAGAAAAAAGCCGAATGTTTTGCCGGGGAGACCAGAAGGCTGACCTTCATTTGCGGACGATATGAAGGTATTGATGAGAGGGTGAAACATCTCGTTGATGAAGAGGTCTCGATCGGTGATTATGTAATGACTGGCGGAGAACTGGCTGCTTTGGTTATAATAGATGCCGTTACCCGGCTGGTCCCGGGAGCGGTCGGGGATGCATCGTCGGTTAAGGATGAGTCTTTTTCATCAGGACTGCTTGAGTATCCTCAATATACAAGGCCGGGCGAGTTCAGGGGTATGAAGGTCCCTGATGTGCTTCTCTCCGGTAACCATGAGGAGATCAGGCAGTGGCGGAGAAAGCAGGCGTTAAAGACCACGATGAAGGTCAGGCCTGAAATGCTGGACCGGATCGATCTTGATGAATCAGATAAGAAGATGATTTCCGAGATATCATCTGAGGATGATTAATAAGTTTTCATATTAATTGCATTACCCAAATAATGCAGACATTGAAAAATAATTTAATTTAATCGGTAAATTTATTATTAAATAATGCATATGTCTTTAAACTGAAGTATTATATGCGCATGAATGAAAATGCGTTTAAGGTATCGAAAACTAAATTATTTTTCAACATCTACATTATTAATGATCTTTTCGGGTTACATATTATTAGAAAAAAATATTCGTTATAACGCAGGAGGACAAAGATGAACGCATTAAAAGCGGTAGAAGAGAAGTATAGAAAAGAGATCCCCCCTTTCAGGGTTGGAGATACAGTAAGCGTGAACATGAAGATCAAGGAAGGTGAGAAGGAAAGGGTACAGACCTTCACCGGGATCGTAATCGGCAGAAGAGGCAGCGGCACACGTGAGACATTTATGGTCCGGAAAATTTCCTATGGCATCGGTGTGGAAAAAGTTTTCCCGACACAGTCACCCCTGATTCAGAGTATTAAAGTGATGAAGCAGGGCGATGTAAGAAGGGCAAAGCTTTATTACCTGCGAGGCAAAAAAGGCAAGGCCGCAAAGGTCAAGGAAAAAGCATTTAACAGATAGAAGTTTTTGGCAGTGATAATTTAAGAGGCATGGTTTATATTAAATCATGCCTCTTATTGTTTAAGGACAGTATTTCTCTATCTCCGTTCCAGATTTATCAAATATGAATAATAGTGGTGATTAGTCATTCCAGCTTGTCTGGAATCATTTACGCACTGAGACTCCCGACAGGCGGGAGTGACATCTGTATCATGGACTGTGATGTAACATAAAGATTTCCAACCTGTCAATTTGTATAATATGATCTCATATGAAACAAACTGAATCATTAAACATAAGTGTCCCTCCTATTTTTCAATACGATTCAGAACTCAGAGAACAGCACCCTCTCATCGCCGGAATCGATGAAGCAGGCAGGGGCCCTTTGGCAGGCCCTGTAGTAGCCGCTGCAGTTATCCTTCCATCGGGTTGTGTTTTGCCCGGAATCAGGGACTCAAAAAAGACGACTGAAAAGGAACGGAAGGACCTGTTCTGGGACATTGTTCAAAATGCTGAATCTGTTGGTGTGGGGATCATCGGGCCTGAGGTAATTGATGAGATTAATATCCTGGAATCTACAAAGCTAGCCATGAAAACTGCGGTTGAGGATTTATCACTGACACCTGATATTCTGCTGATCGATGCGGTTAAACTGACGGTAGTTGATATTAAGCAGCAATCAATGTTTAAAGGCGAGTCAAAGAGCGCTTCCATAGCAGCGGCATCAATCATTGCAAAAGTTGTGAGAGACGATATCATGATGTACTATCATGAGCAGTACCCTGTTTACAAGTTTAAAAACCACAAAGGATATTCCACAAAGGCCCACATGGAGCTTATACAGACGCATGGCCCATGCCCGATTCACAGGATGAGTTTTAATAAGGTCAAGGACGTGAAGCTGCCGTTCGGGGATTAAGTAATTCTTTATTAAGTTGCAGGTAAATACTATTCAATATTGGATATAATGACTGCAAGACAATATCTGTTAGATGCATCAAAAAAGGAGAAAAGTATGAATCTGCCTGAATACGTTACTATTGAAGAGGTAAAAAAAGTTTGCAAATCAATCGGATTAACTGATTGGACGAAAAAAACTGACCCAACTGTTTCGGAAGAAGAAGCATCCACGATCCTTAAAATTGTAAATACCAAATCGATGAATATTCCCCTTGAGGAATTCCGGAACGGATTGGAGGTCGAGCTTGAGCACGGCACCCGCTTTGATGATGCAAATGTGACGAACAATCATCCAATTTTAACGGGTAAGATTGTTTTAGCCCATCTTAAAGAAACTATGGATTACTATCGTAGAATTGATGTCGCTGAAATGGAAGGCGACTTATTAAAAGCAATTCTATCCAAGAATATGGAAAAAATAGAATCGAAATATAAAAAACTAATAGAAGCACAAAAGGCACTTAATAAAGCTGTAGAAGACCAGATTAAATAAGGCATCTATCAAGGCGCTCCACTTGAATGCGTACCAGCAACAACGAATTTGTATGCGATTGTTTTAAGTAGTTCAAATTAGTTTGAGAGCTTGCTCATGTACTTTTTGACACGCATCAGTGAGCTTTGCATTATGCGGCACAGGTCAATTATGGGCGGCAATGAAAATTCAACTTATTCCTGAATTTGGATACGTATTATGAAAGCATGGATTATCCGGAAAGCCGGGGGATAAAAACAAAATAAATAATTAGCCTTTCTTTTCATTAAATCCATATAGTTGTAATCGCTTTTTCTGTATTACATTTTTTCACTTGAACCCTGGAATCCCTGAATCCTGGAACCCTTCTTCGAATACGTCAAGTCTTATCTATATACTTGATCTTTTTGGAGTTGCTGTATTCGCAATCACCGGGTCTCTGGGTGCGGGTAGAAAGCATATGGACCTTTTCGGAGTAGTTGTCCTTGCAATCGTGACCGCACTGGGAGGAGGCACAATCCGGGACCTGGTAATAGGAGCAGGTCCTGTGTTCTGGATATCTGATCCGGTTTACCTTTTTGTCGCTACAGTAACCGCATTAGTGACATTTCTTATCAGCCGATTTTTTGACTTTCCCCGCTATATACTTCTCACTGCAGATGCCTTTGGCCTTGCCGTTTTTACCGTAGTAGGAATTGAGCGCTCCCTGGCATTTGAAATATTTCCGGGTATAGCGGTAGTAATGGGCATAATGACAGGTGTTGCAGGCGGGATGCTGCGGGATGTTTTATCAGGTGAAATACCTCTTATTTTACGCCGTGAAATATATGCAACCGCATCTCTATGCGGCGCAGTCACTTTTTTTATAATTCTGGGATCATTCGATAGCCATACTCTTGCAGTAATTGCTTCAATTTTTGTAACACTTGTCCTGCGTCTCTCTGCAATAAAATGGAACCTGTCTCTTCCTGTCTTCATTTCCCGCGATGAGACATAACCTGTTTCAAGTTCATTCTCTTTCTCCTGACTGAAGGCATCAATGGGATTTTTTAAAGGCGCTTAAGTGATTTAAGAAAAGAGGTCCTTCTCTTATTTAGTTTCTGAATAGGATTCGAGGATTCATGGATTCAAGGATTCAAGTGATGACTTTCTAAATAAACATTAAGTTCTATTCAAGCCTGTCTACTTTTCTTTTATATACTATCTGTTATAGAACAGTTTCATTTCATGACTGAGTAAATTCCCGGAAATGTATGTTCTTATATTTTTAGTATTTCACTTGGTTCCTTGAATCCTTGCCCCTTGGACCCTGATATTATTGCAGCTCTTTTGGAGTTGATCCAGAAGAGGAGCCCTTCTATTATATGCCTTTGCTTCTGCGAAACGCCCATGTGTATAAAATAATATTAATAACAATCACTAATATTCCGAGTAATATTTGAAATCCCCTTGTGTACCCGGAGGGATATATTATCGGCATGATATAGTGCTCGATAAAAGCCTCCCTGTATACTTCATGCCCTCCCTTTACACGCAGCCAGTTTTCAAGCGGCGTCAGAGGGCATATCCAGCCTGTAAGCTCGACTATTGATCCCCAGATAACTGCAGGCAGATGGACCCAAATCCACTTTCTGCTTTTAAATAATAACAGCCCTCCGAATGTAACAAAAAGTATGAATCCCAGATGCGTTAATACGATAACGTCTGCTGCTATCAAATATAACATTCACTATATAATCATATATGAGGGTGACGCGTCCAGACAGGCCGGGAATCAAATGGCAGACCGTCAAAATATTGAGAAACAGTTAATGTAATCGTGATTACTCCTGCGGTCTGGAATTTGCAGAGTTATCAAAGGTATTAACAGGTAAGACCTCCTTTAAAATACAATATTTCAATTAGAAATCAATACCTTGAAACCAGTGAAAATTTACAGTAACTTTACGAATATTAACTGCATATTTACAGATAAATTCTTTATATTATAGACAGGATAACAGATATCAAGTTCCCGATAAAGCCAAACCCTCCGTGAGAAGGGGGCAGAAAGCAACGGGTCTCAGGAAGTAAGACAGCCGGGCTGCCGAAGGATAAACTGCAGGTTGCTCCGGCTGTTTTATTGCCGGAGAAAGGAGGGGAATATGAGCACGACACTAACATTTAATGAAGAGAGAAAGTTGGCAGAGCTCAGACTTAATCATAAAAGGAAAATAGAGGCCGGGAGAAGAAAAACAACTCAAAGAGTGGGAAGTCCACTACAGGCGCCACATAAATATAATCTTTTTCTGGATGTATTAGGTGCAGTTCTTTCTGTAATTGCAGGCATTAGTGTTCTTTTTTTCACCGGAATCCTGAGTGTGGCAAGTTCAACAGTAGTTCAGATAATCCTGATTGCTGTGATTGTTTATGCTTATCTCGTAATTTTCAGGAGTGCTTTTTACTCATAGAATGGATCTCTTTTTTATGCGAACATTCTGAATATGGTGAGGCTTTCGGATAAAAACGCATTGAGTTCCGCAGGTTTTATAAATGTTCCTCTTCTGAAGTAAAGAAGCCGGTTTCTCCTCCCTTCAATGTTCAGCCCTCCGTGATTGACAAAAAAGGCAAGTGCCTGATCATGAAAAGACTTTCTCACGGCAATCTCGTCATCACTTTTCAGAACATACGTGCGGAAGAATTCAGGGTGCGAAGGAAAGTCAATGTTTTTTTTTCCGGATGTATGTAACATTTTATTTGCGAAGCCAGCAGGATACATAATGAAAAAAGGCAGGTTGATCTGATCTCTCTGCAGAATAAAAACAGTCTGGCCTGTCTTGTACGTAGACATTGTTGGGTTGCCTGTCGCCTTTGTAACATGCAAATCACAGATCATAACGGAAACACCATCAACATCGCCCCTGATGATATTACTTGCCGTATTTATTCTATTGTCCGGGATCAGCTCAAGATTGTTTAACTGTTCTAATGCAGCGAGGTCAGACTTCTTCACAAAAGACATACCTTTTCGACGGGCAAACCTGTGGAAGTCTTCACTTCTTTTTTTTCCGTATGCAGATAATGTAAAAAATAAAAAAATAAATGCCGCTATCACCCACGGGACAATTGAAACCGGATCCATGTTTGTCCTCTCTAAAAATCAATACTATATGAACATGATATCACAACCTGGGAGACGTTTTTACTGGGTTGACTTATTCCTTATCTTTTCATATGACTCTTGCCTTCAGCATTTGATGATAGTCTTTAGATTTCAGGTGATGAATCCGGATATGCTGAATGCCTGTATAAGCTTACTGGTATAATTATTTCCTGACCGGAAGATCAATGGTTACTTTGGTAAATTCTCCATATATGCTGTCGATTTTAATAGTACCGCCATGATCAACTATTATCCCGTAGCTTATACTCAGTCCAAGTCCTGTTCCCTGTGTATTATGTTTAGTAGTAAAAAAAGGTTTCATTATGTTATTCAGAGTGTTATAAGGTATCCCTGTCCCGTTATCCAGGAAAATCAACCGCAGGAAAGATTTGCCATTTGCAGCAGTTTTTTCAACTGTTATATGTAAGACCTTGTCTGCTCCGGTGTCTGGATATTTCTCGTTTATGGCATGTCTGGCATTACTTATGATATTTAAAAATACCTGTTCCAGCTGCTGATATTGAGCATAAATAAACGGCAGATCCGTGGGAATGTTTACCTGTAATTTGATGCCGTCCTTTTTCAATTGGGATTCTGTGAGTGCCAGGGTATCGCCCATTATTTCATAAATTGCAACTGATTTTTTTTCTTCCTTTTTTTCACGGGCAAATGAAAGAAGACTTGAAACAATATTTGCTATCCTGTCACCCTCTTTCATGATTAATCTGGCCAGTTCATGATCTTTACTTCCAGGGTCATTCTTGACTGCAAGCATTTGAGCCAGGTTAATGATGCCATTAATAGGGTTGTTGATTTCATGTGCAACTCCTGCAGCCAGCTCACCTATTGATGCAAGTTCAGCTGACCTGAAGGCCTCTTCCTGGTAATTGAGTTTTTCTCGAACTTCCTTATTCAGCTCTGTATAGGTCTCTTTCAATTCCCTGGTCCGCTCTTCAATCATTGCTGTCAAATGATTACGGTGTTTCTCCAGTTCCTCTTCTGCCTTCTTCCGTTCGGTTATATCAATAGCATATAAGTTGACATAATTGTTTTTTACTACCGGGGCAATACTGTATGAATAGATTCTGTTACCCGTATGTACTTCAAGGTCATAAACCGGCTTCTCTGTATTCAGGGAGTCAATTATCCTTTTTTTCAGGTTGCGCGGAAGTATTTTTAAAATATCTTTCCCGGATATTTTCCTCTTTTTCAGCAAGTTGCTCATTGCCTCATTCTTATAGAGAATATTGACATCCCTGTCAATTCTCATAACCGGATTTGGATTTTCTGAAGGAAATTTGGAAAGATCGGCTATTTTTTCTTCTGCTATCCTTTTGTCCTGAATCAACTGGGCGCTTTGCAGAAATGCGTTCATCTGCTCTGAATCCTGTTCACTGTAATCCACTGCCCTGTTTGCAACGGCACCCAGTGCAACAATACGGTTCCGCCTGAAAACAGGAATCACCATAATCCTGTTTATGGAAACATGACCGTCAGGAAACCCCTTTTTGTTTGCATGCTCTTCACCGGAGTAATCGTTGATAATGAGTGTTTTTTTATTACGTATTGCATTACCCCACACGCCTGATTTTTCAATGGGGAATATAAGTGTATTGTCATGGACCATGCAGTCCTTCATTACTTCTTCTGACCACGCATGGACAGTCATAACATGCGCATCTTCATCAACAAAGCCGTAAAACCCGTACCGGCTGTCAGACATGCTAATTATTTCAGCCAAAACAAGGTCGCAAAGCTGTTTTGAGCCTGTCTCCACCATTCCGGCAAGTTTCCACTGGGCTTCGAGTCTCTCTGTTAAGCGCAGCATTTCGCGTTCAGCATTCTTTCTCTCTGAAATATCCATGACCATACCCGATATGATTTTCCCCTCAAGAGTCGCATTGAAAAGAACATTTTTTGTCTGGCCGTTTTTAGTAATTGCCTCGATTTCATAATTGCTGATCTTGCCAATGCGCCTGAGTTTTTTAATTATGTCTGCCCTTTCTTCGGGATACTTGTAAAATGACAGTGTTTCTTCAGACAGAACCGACGCAGGTGAATCGTATTCATATATATTTGCAAAAGCATCGTTGACATAAATGAATTTGCCGCTGATGTGTGTTTTAAAAATCCCTACAAGAGAATTATCAACTAGGTTCCTGTAGCTTGTCTCGGAATCAATCAATTTAATCTCGGCCGTCCTGCGTTCCGTAATGTTCATAACAGCGGACCTGATCAACGTACTGCCAGTTTCGTCTTTAATGGCCGTGCTCACAAGCTGTGCATAAAACTCTGATTTGTCGCTTCTCTTCATCCTGATATCGCAGGTCTTCCGTTTCTCTGATTTCATAACTTCATGGCAGTGCAAATAATAAATGTCCGCGTCATCTTTATGAACAAACCGGGATAAAGGCTTTTTAATCAGGGATCGTCTCTCAAGACCCAGTTGCTCTGCACCGGTCATGTTTGCTTCAAGTATCAGACCGTGTTTATTACAAGTAAAATATCCGATAGGAGCAAAATCGTACAGGTCGGAATACCTGCTGCGTGAATTTTCCAGTAACTCCTGAGAAGCCCGAAGCTCTTCGTTCTGCATCTCAAGCTCTATCTGGTGGACCTGAAGCTCGTGGATGAAACTATGGGAATCGTCAGTGGACAGTTCGTGGATCGTTTTTCCAGTCAGTTTCCTCAGTCTCGCTTCTGCCTTTTTGCGGAGGGCGGAGGTGGTCTTTTGTTTTTCAGTCTGTTTCCCCATGACAATTATATTTAAATAAAGAATGAAAAAGATAAAAGAAACCCGGTAGACTTATATAAAATCATAATTGATATCAATGAAATGAGTCAAGAAAAAAAGCGGATTTCCCGGGCATGTTTTTTAAGGCCGGTTATTATTTAATGATACATTATCATTAGAAGTCAGACCTGTCCCGGCCTGGTCGAACCATATAGAATATTATTCAGTTCTTTGTTTTCATCCGCACTCCGGCAGTTACACATTCCCGTTCCATCTCGGCCACCTTTTATAAGGAGATGTCAATTTAAGATTAATTTCCCCCCGAGACATTTTATCAGTTAACTTTTATATAAGATCTAATATCTAATTTATGCAGGAGATTGGTTTGGAATAGGGCATTCAGTTAAAAAGCGTAATGTCTGGCTTACTTAAACCGGAGACCTGATCACGGCTGTAATTGTTTATGCTACATATGTTACAGCAACTCTGCAGCCTGTTCAGCCAGTGCAGAACGTGCGCTCTGTTTCATGTTGAGATAGCAGAAGTTTTCCTCCTGGATGAATCTGTTAATGAGATAAGCCAGGCCGTTTGATGCTGCATCAAGAAAGGGCGAATCGATCTGCTCAAGATCACCTGTAAAGACCACCTTTGTGCCTTCACCACAGCGCGTGATGATCGTCTTGACATCAAGCGGTCTCAGGTTCTGGGCTTCATCAATAATTAGAAATCGTTTGGGAAGACTCCTGCCCCTTATATATGTAAGAGGTTCAATATGGATTATGTCTGATTCAATCAAATAATCAGAACTGCGGTAATCAGTGTCCTTATCATCGATCTTTTCATCTGTTGTGCCGATGATCACATCAAGATTGTCATATATTGGCTGCATCCAGGGATGGAGTTTGTCTTCCAGATCGCCCGGCAGAAATCCAAGGTCATTGCCAAGGGGCACAATAGGTCTGGCAACCATGACCTGTTCATACTTCTTTGCATAGTCATGTTGCGGAGGTTTGGTACAGAAATGCAGTCCTGCAGCAATGGCCAGAAGGGTCTTTCCCGTGCCTGCCCTGCCGGTAAGTGCCACCACATTTGTTGAAGTAGAAAGCAGGGCATCGATTGCGCATTCCTGTTCAACATTTTTTGGAGAAATACTCATGATGGAACGCTGTCTACGGATGAGTTCCATTTTATCTTCACCATAGGCCCTGAATATCTTGTCGCCGGATTGCACATATCTGACCGACTGAATGCTGTCGGGTTCTTCCTCATTATTATGAATATTGCCGAATTTCTGGAAGACTGTGGTCTTGTCTTTTAAGTAGTCCTGGGTTATCAGACCGAGGGAGTCTGCCTTTATCCTGACAGAGGTGTCTTTTGACACCAGAATGACAGGCTGTCCCTTGCACCCATTATTGGCAATGGTTACGGCTGTTGAAATAATTCTGTTGTCATTGGATGACTTATGAAGGTGGCTGTGTTCCTTGATTTCAACCCTCAGAATTCCATCGCTTGGAAGATGTACCCCGGCAGAGAGTTTCCCTGTTTCTCTGTAATGGTCCAGTAATCTCAGTGTCTGCCGGGCAGAAAAGGGTATTTCCCCGTTTCCTCTCTTTAACTTATCCAGTTCTTCAATTACGGTAATCGGTAAGACCACTTCGTTGTCGCCAAAATGGAGAAATGCCTCAGGATCATGAATAAGAACATTGGTGTCAAGGACGAATATCTTCTTCATTTTTCTCCTCCCGTCACTTAATTAATGTCTCCTGATATCTTTTCGGACTTTTTCGGATTTTAATTAATATCAGTTATGCGTTCTGTATAATCTGATATTGTGATCTATGATTTTTCGGCATATTTATTTATACTATTTAATGTTGATAATTAAACAGTTTGGATCTTTACATAGGTATTGAACTTGTGTTAATATGTATCTCTTTAAAACAGGAAGGTGAATTATGCCATTAGCAAGAGAACTGAAAGAAGACATTATTAAACAGTATAAACAGCATGAAAGTGATACAGGATCTCCTGAAGTGCAGATAGCCCTTTTAAGCAAAAGGCTTCTCGTGCTTAATGAGCATTTTCAGTCTCATAAGAAAGACCATCACTCACGCAGAGGACTATTGAAACTGGTTGGGCAAAGGCGCAAGCTTTTGAGCTACCTGAAGACAACTAACAAAGAACGCTATGACAAGCTTGTCAAAGAGCTTGGATTAAGAAAGTAGAATGAATGACAAATGCTGAGATTGAAGTCAAGGGCAAAACTCTTAATCTTGAAACCGGACGTTTTGCCAAACAGGCTGACGGATCAATTGTTGCCACATTCGGTGACACTGTTGTCCTGGCAACTGCTGTTGCAAAAAAAGAAGTAAGAGAAAATATAGATTTTTTCCCCCTCACTATTGATTACCAGGAAAAGGCTTACGCTGCAGGGAAAATCCCGGGAGGGTTTTTTAAGAGAGAAGGCAGGCCCGGTGAGAAAGAAACGCTCACGTCCCGTCTCATAGACAGGCCGATCAGGCCGCTATTCCCTGATGGTTTTTATTCTGAAACACAGGGAATAATTTCGGTCCTCTCCTTTGGTGAAGAAAATATCTCTGATGTACTCGGGATTATTGCAATGTCTGCTGCACTGAGTATTTCTGATATTCCTTTTGACGGACCTGTAGGTGCCGTAAGGGTAGGTATTGCAGGGGAGTCTTTTGTAGTGAATCCGGATCGTACGGAAATTGAAGAATGTGACTACAGCATGGTTGTTGCCGGAACAGAAGGTGCGGTCATGATGGTTGAAGGCGGGGGGAACGAAGTGTCAGAGGCAGTTCTTCTTGAAGCCCTGGCCCTGGCCCATGAAGAGATCCGAAAGGTCATTGAAGTGCAGAGAGACCTTGTTTCCAAAATAGGCAAAACAAAGAGGGAAGTTATCCCTCCGGAGACGGATGATGCACTGATCAACTCAGTTTCAAATATAGCACTGGACAGGATCAGGGAGTCCATTGTTATTTCAGATAAGCTGCAGAGACAGGATGCGCTGGATGATATAAAAAATTCCGTTATTGAGGAGTTGAATACCGGAGAAGAAGATATTTCGAGAAATATTTCAGCTGCTTTTAAGAAGATAGAGAAGGACCTTGTCAGAAACATGATACTTGAAAAAGGGATCAGGTCTGATGGCCGTAAACCTGATGAGGTCAGAAAGATAAGTGCAGATGTAGGATTCCTGCCCAGGGCACATGGATCTTCACTTTTTGTCAGAGGTGAAACCCAGGCGCTGGCAGTAGTGACTCTGGGAACGTCTGATGATGAACAGAGAATTGATGCGCTGGATGGAGAATCAAAAAAGTCTTTTATGCTCCATTATAATTTCCCTCCCTTCAGTGTCGGCGAAGTGAAGTTCTTGAGGTCTGCCGGAAGAAGAGAGATCGGACATGGCATGCTGGCCGAGAGGGCAATAAAGTCTGTGCTCCCTCTGAAAGAGGAATTCCCATATACCATAAGAATAGTATCCGATATATTAGAGTCCAATGGTTCATCTTCCATGGCAACAGTGTGCGGCGGTATACTTGCTCTTATGGATGCTGGTGTTCCTATCAAGTCTCCGGTAGCAGGCATAGCCATGGGACTTATAAAAGAGGGAGATAAGACAGTTGTCCTCACTGATATACTGGGTCTTGAAGACCATCTCGGTGATATGGACTTCAAAGTCACCGGTACCAAAGAAGGGATCACAGCTTTTCAGATGGACGTAAAAATAAGCGGTGTTACCCACGAAATCATGGAGACCGCCCTGCAGCAGGCACATCAGGGACGGATGCATATTCTTGACAAGATGACCGGAATCCTTGCTGCACCAAGGGACGATCTGGCAACCCATGCTCCCAGAATTTTTACGATGAAAATTAAAACAGACAAGATCAGAGACGTTATCGGCACCGGGGGCAAAGTGATCAGGGGAATCGTTGATGAAACAGGAGTGAAAATAGATATAGATGATTCCGGTACTATCAACATCGCATCTGTAGATGGAGAGTCTGCACAGAAGGCGATCAGCATAATTGAAGGCATAGTTGCCGAAGCAGAACTCGGAAAGATATATAAAGGAAAGGTCAAAAGGATAGTTGATTTCGGAGCATTTGTTGAGATTCTTCCAGGCACTGAAGGATTATTACACATATCACAGATTGCTGAAGAAAGGATAGCTAAAGTCACTGATGTCCTGAAGGAAGGCGAGGCAGTTGATGTGAAGGTTATTGAGATCGATAAAATGGGCAGGATCCGCCTCAGCCGAAAGGACGCAATGAGGGAGCAGGGGGTCTCCTGATCTTATTCAGGGACTCATGTCTGTTGATTGACCCGCCACACCGGAACGCATTTATTTCACTAATACCTGCATTAATAAAAGTGAGGGCCTGATCTATATTTTTTTCCTGATTCACCGTATAATTATAGAAGTCTGCACCTGATTCTCTGGCTATTCATTAACAACAGGGCATTACTCAATAGACAATATGTTCAGAAAAGCGAAATTAAGAAACAATATACCTCTGGTAATGGAAAAAGCAGAAGAGATGCATTCCGTATGCATAGGTATCTGGATTAAGGTGGGATCACGTTATGAAGAGCCTGTGAAAAATGGTATCTCACATTTTCTGGAGCACATGTTTTTTAAAGGGACTGAAAAGCGCACTGCCGAGGACATTGCCATGGATATTGATTCTCTTGGCGGAGAGTTAAATGCTGTTACCTCTACAGAGTACACGCTGTATTATGTAAAAGTCCTTAATGAATTTATGGAGAGGGCTCTTGATCTTCTCACAGACATATTTCTTAATTCAACATTTCCAGATGAAGATATTGAAAAGGAAAAGAGCATTATTAATGAAGAAATAAGTATGGTTGAGGACACGCCATCTGACTTTGTCTTTGAACTTTTTTCAAGAAACATATGGGGTGACGAAGAGCTTGGACAGACAGTGCTTGGCAGGCGGGAAACCATCAGAGATTTTAAGAGAAAGGACCTCATCAGTCACATTGAAAAACATTATGGAGCTGAAAACATTATTATTGCCTGCAGCGGAAAGTTTAATGAAAGTAAACTAGTTGACCACCTGAATCAGGGAATAGGAACCATTAACATAAACAGTAAGAATGAGGATGTTGTTGTCCCGGAATTTTCAGGGGGCCTTAATGTTATATCAAAGGACCTTTCAGAAGCGCATATTTGCCTCGGTCTGAAAGGTATGCCTTACAACAGTGATGACAGATATACGATGCATCTGCTTAATACGATTCTTGGCTCAGGTTTCAGTTCCAGGCTGTTCCAGAATGTGAGGGAAAAAAAGGGTCTGGTTTACTCGATCTATTCCTATCATATCTCTTATATAGACACGGGCATCTGGTCTGTGTATGCCGGTACAGACAAGAGCCATGTCAGTGAAGTAATTAATATTACGGTTGATGAGGTGTTGAACCTTGCCGGTTCTGTCACTCACGAGGAACTGCAAAGGGCCAAGGCCCAGCTTAAGGGGAACCTCATTCTTGCCCTTGAGTCTACAAGCAACAAGATGACCAATATTGCAAAACAGGAAATATACTATGGTAAATATTTTACCCCTGATGAGATTATCAAGCTGGTTGATCGTGTTACAATCGATGATCTAAAAGCTCTTTCAAGCAGGATTGTTGGAGAAAGTCCTGTTGCAGTAACGGTGTATGGACCTGCTGATGAAAGCAACCTCAGAAACTCCTGTAAGTTTTTACAATAGCCTTAACCGCTTTTTTGATCTGCTGTTCTGATGTGTTCTTCCCGAGACTTAACCTTACAGCACTCAATGCTTCTGCATCACTCAGTCCCATGGCCTTTAAAACAGATGATGGTGTGTGTGTGCCCGCATGACATGCAGAGCCTGTGGAAGCTTCAATATCATTTTTCAGCCTGTCCAGAAGCAGCGAGCCCTGTATACCCGGGAATGACAGGTTCAATGTATTAGGCAGTCTTTTTGTAAGATGCCCATTGAGTTTAATGCCGGGAATCTGGCTTCTCAGTTCTTTATACAAATATAGGGTGACTGCTTTTAAACTGCTGACCCTCTGTTTCATCTCTTTTTTTGCAAGTTCACATGCCTTGCCCAGACCCGCTATAGAGGGAAGGTTTTCTGTACCTGGCCTGAGTCCCATTTCATGAGATGCACCGAACATGATCGGCGTCATCTCAATCCCTTCTCTTTTGTATAACGCTCCGATTCCTTTTGGGCCGTAAAATTTGTGTGAAACAATTGTCAACAAGTCTGTCTTCAGTCTCTTAACAAGTACAGGGACCTTCCCGACAGACTGGGCAGTATCACAATGAAAAGTTATCCCCTTTTCCCTGGCAATCTTTCCTATTTCAGATATTGGCTGTATCGCGCCTGTTTCATTATTTGAATGCATGATTGTTATAAGCCTGGTCTTTTTTGTTATATGATTTTTTATATCATCAGGGCTGACAATGCCATGCCTGTCAACAGGGAGGTACGTGACCCTGAAGTTATGGCTTTCCAGGAACTGTAAAGGATGTAAAACTGAAGGATGCTCAATGCATGATGATATAATGTGGCCTGATTTATACCGCATGGCAGTACCCATAATGGCCATATTATTTGCCTCTGTGCCGCCGGACGTAAATATTATCTCATCCGGTTTTGCTCCAATTAGATGGGCCACATGTTCCCGAGCATTATCTATGACCTTTCTTGCTGCCAATCCTTTCTTGTGACCGCTGGAGGGATTTCCGTAATACTCCTTAAGGCATTTTGTCATTAATTTGATCACTTCAGGATCAACTGGTGTTGTTGCATTATTGTCAAGATATACAGGAAGCATTATTGAATTACAAATATAAAAAAACTATAACGAGTGACGAGTGACGAGTAACTAATAACAAATAACAAGGTATTCATTTGGCAATTGAGCTTTGTCATTTGTCATTTTTCTTAAGAGGACTCTTTCATGTCACGATTGGCAATCGTTGTCTTTAATTTCTTCTTTTTCAAGATTCTTGCTATTTCCAGCGCAATAGCTGGCGACCTGTGCATGCCACCGGTACACCCTATTCCTATCGTCAGGTAACTTCTGCCTTCCTGTTTATAGTAGGGGATTATGAAGTCCAGCAATGGGTACAGTTTATTCAGGAACTCGGTGGTCTGCTCCTGGGATAAAACAAATTTTTTCACTTTTGGAGATGTGCCCGGGAAATGCCGTAATCCCTGGATAAAGTATGGATTGGGCAAAAACCTGACATCAAAGAGAAGGTCTGCATCTGTTGGTATGCCGTATTTATAACCAAATGAGACCAGGTTAATACTCATCTCTCTCGGGACTTTCTTAAGAAAGGATTCAGTAATATGCCTCCTTAACTGGTGAGGAGTAAACGTTGATGTGTCTATTATTGTGTCTGCTTCCTGTCTGATGGGAGAGAGGAGTTTTGCTTCCCTCTGGACCGCTTTTTTCAGGTCCTTGTGTCCGAGGGGATGGGGTCTTCTTGTTTCCTTGAACCTTCTAATAATGGCTTTATCAGTCGCCTCAAGAAATATTATTTTTATTTTTTTTTTGCGTTTAAGAGACTCAACAGAATCAGAAAAATTTTTCCAGTTTTTCCTTTCCCGTATATCAACCCCGATTGCAAGTTTTGATCTTCCCGGCGTGTTTTTACTCAGGCTGATCATTTTTCCTATCAGTGTCATGGGAAGGTTGTCTACGCAGTAGTATCCGCTGTCTTCAAAGGCATTGAGCGCGACTGTTTTGCCTGCGCCGGACATCCCGGTCAGTATAATTGAAGAAGTCTGATTAATACTGGAAGCCATTACTTTAAGGGTTCGATTAAACCGAAATTGCCATCACTTCTCTTATATAAGACGTTGATATTTCCAGAAGATGCATTTGTAAAGACAAAAAAATCCTTGTCCAGAAGGTCCATCTGCATTCCGGCCTCTTCAACACTCATTGGTTTAATATCGTAAGACTTGTTTTTTACTATGGTAGGGACAGTATCCATGGACGCCGGCACAGATTCACTCTTGCTCTTGCTCTTTCTCAGAGTCACGGTCTTGTCTTTATGTTTCCTTACCTGGCGCGCCAGTTTTTCCACAACTTCATCAATTGATGAGTACATTTCACCGGTTATGCTTTCGGCCTGGAGTATTGAACCGTTGACCTTAAGGTGGACTTCAGCTTTATGCCTGTATTTTTCAACACTTAATATGACATTGGCTTCGGTAATATTGTTCAGGTATTTACTGAACTTGCTGAGCTTATCTTCTGCATAGTCTTTGAGGGTGTTTGTCAAATCCATCTGTCTGCAGTTGATAATTATATTCATCGTGATCCTCCTGCTTTTGTAATACGTTATAATCCAGAGCGATATAATTTAATGCGAATAAGGTCTCTTACATATGATTTTTCATTCCTGCTTAAGGAATGCGGGAATGAAGATTTATTCGCAATTCTTTATGACGCTATGTATATTTAACAATATTCGGAAATATCTGTTAAGCAAAAACGATTAACGAAATTAAAACCATTTTTTTCGTTTCAGGTGTGAAGGAATCTTTAACTCCTCCCTGTATTTTGCAGCTGTTCTCCGGGCGACAGATATCCCTTTTTCTTTGAGCATATCAACAATTTTCTGATCATTCAGAGGACGGGATGTATCTTCCTCATAGACAATCTTCTTTATCATGTCCTTGACTATTGAAGATGATATATCGCCGGTTGATGATTGGACTGCATTGCTGAAAAAATACCTGAAATTAAGGAGGCCCTGAGGACATTGAATGTATTTATTGGAAGTAACCCTGCTTATGGTGCTTTCGTGCATGCCCAGGTCTTCGGCTACATCCTTTAAGTTTAAAGGTTTCAGGAATCTTGCACCTTTTCTGAAAAAATCCTCCTGAAATTTCAGGATGCTCTCCGTAACCCGATAAATAGTCTTATTTCTTTGATCGAGACTTCGTAATAACCATATTGCAGACCTCAGCTTTTCTTCAAGGAACTGTTTTTCTTCCGTACCCAGAGACTTTTTGTTAGTAAGGAGCTTCCTGTAATAGTTTGAGAGCCTTAATCTGGGAATCCCTTCATCATTAAGTGTGATAATAAATTTCCCCTCGGATTCTTCAACATAAACATCAGGAATAATGTGGATTGGTTCATCGCTGGAATAATTTCTGCCGGGTCTGGGCTCAAGGCCCTCAATGATTTTTATAGCAGATAAAACATCATCAATTGGTATCTTCAGCTTTGTTGACAGCTGTTTATATTTCTTTCCTTCAAGATCCTTAAAACAGTTTGTAAGAATCTCTTCGACAAGAGTGTTCTTGAGGCCAAGAGGCTCAAGCTGAAGGAGCAGGCATTCCTGCAGATTTCTTGCTCCGACGCCTGACGGATCAAACGCCTGGATATATGTGAGGGCATTTTCAGCAGTTTCCGTATCAACATCAGCATTATTGGCTATTTCATCCATTGAAGCCTGCAGATATCCGTCATCATTGAGATTATTAATTATTATTTCAGCTGCTTTGCCTAATGCTGCAGGGATTGATGAAAGTCTTAACTGCCATAGAAGATGTTCATAAAGATCAGCTTTGGCAGTGTTTCTTTCAAAAGGTGACAAGGTCTCTTCCGTGGCCTCACCGAAATAACCAAAGTCCCTTCCGTCGCTCTCTCTCTCTTCAAAGTAATTATCTGTTGTGAATCCAAATATTTTTTCAAGAGGTGCTTCAGTGTCTTCTGACGGCTGCTGGAATTTTTCTTCATCCTGTGATGTGCCGGATGTCGCATTCCCTTCCGGTTCCCTGTCTGCGCCTTCTTCAAGAAGGGGATTGTTCATCAATTCCTGGTTGATGTCCTGCGAGAGTTCAAGGAGCGGGAGCTGCAGCAGCTTGATGGATTGCTGTAGCTGGGGTGTTAAAATCAGTTTCTGCGCGAGTTTGAGTTCAAGTCGTTGTTCCATTGCCATTATAGTGTAAACTCCTCTCCCAGGTAACTCTTCCTTACAAGATCATTTGCAACAAGATCGGATGGTACTCCATGTGCAAGAATGCATCCATCACTTATTATATATGCCCTGTCAGTAATAGATAAAGTGTCACGTACATTATGATCGGTTATTACCAGTCCTATCCCTTTTTTTGTAAGCTGCCTGAGGGTCCTCTTCAGGTCATTGACTGCGATTGGATCAATCCCTGCAAACGGCTCATCAAGAAGTATGAATACAGGGTCAATAGCGAGTGCTCTGGCAATTTCAACTTTGCGCCGTTCTCCTCCTGAAAGATGATACCCCTGACTCTTGGCTATGGAGCTGAGATTAAACTCTTCAAGTATATTTTCAAGCCTTTCCTTTTTTGTTTTCTTATCAATGCCGGTAATTTCAAGTACGGCCTTGATATTATCTTCAACCTTTAATTTTCTGAAGATGGATGCTTCCTGGGGCAGATAACCGATGCCCTTGCGGGCCCTTTTATACATCGGAGAGCTGTTAATATTTTCGCCGTCCAGAGATATTGCACCATCATCCGGATTGATAAGCCCCAGTATCATATAAAAAGTTGTGGTTTTACCGGCTCCGTTAGGACCGAGCAATCCGACAACTTCCCCTGAACTTATATATAAAGAAATATCCGATACCACACCTTTTCCGTTATAACTTTTTTTCAGACCTTTTACTTCGAGAGAATGCATTACTTTGCTTCCTTTTTGTTTTTTAATACCACCCTGCTTTTTTGAACGATAGCTCGTTCATCCTCAAGAAAAAAAATAATTTCCGAACCGGTTATTACGTTTCCTTTTTGCACTGCTCTTGGACTTCCTGTAAAAATAATTTTTTCTTCATCGGCAAAGTATTCGGCTTCATCAGAAAATAAAACTGTTTCGCTCTTAAATACTTTTATATTGCCCGATGCATGGATCATCTTAATTGTATTTGCATCCGCATCAGAGTAAACGGTCATTCTGTCAGAATTAATTGTAAATTCATCAGTCTTCGCAACTACTGAACCTTCAAATATTGCGGTATTGTCTTTGTTATCAGCAGTGAGTGATTCAGATGTGATGACTATGGGCTGTTTCTCCTGATTGCTTTCATGGTCAGAAGCAGTTACAGAGATGTTTAATATGCAGATGATCAGAATACAATTAACGATAAAAAACAGCTTTAACATCATTCATGATCCTTACTTGTTCGTTTCCCAGTTGAGCTGACAGACCAATTCCGGTTATTTTAAATTTTCTGCCCGTGAACTGAACGTCATCATCAGTAGAAATGAATTCGTCCGCTCTGTTCCACTTGATAGTGTTAGTACTGAACGTTGAATTTTCCATTGTCAGTTCAACAGGTTTATTCAGAGTGATGTCCCCGTCTTCCACTTGATATGTTCCGCTGCCGCTGGTCAGAAAGATATTCGGTTGCCGATTGATCCTGAGTGTAAGATCATTAAGAAATATGTTTTCCTGATCTATCGGTATTAATGCCTTTTCAGCAGAAAGTTCCCACCTGATTGCTCCATCCTCCTTGTGTGTGAGAAACAGGTCATGCATCGAAGATGTGCGGTAAGATGGATTGATTTCAACGCTTTTTCCGCTGAAACTAGCTATCACCAGAGCGCCGATTACGAGAAAAGATAAAAGAATAAAGGGCAGTCTGGTCTTAAACATACCCTAGTGTATCACAGGTTTTATATCATGTAAAGATCTGGCAAGGAAAATGCTAGGGCTCATTTTCTTGACTTTGATTTTACATAAATGTTATTAAAGTACGTTTTGCTTATAGAAGCACATAATAGCAAAGCTTATAAGTATATAAGCTTTGCTTAATACTATTCTTTGGTTATTCCATATTAATTAATAGAGGTTTTTTTATGGCAAAGACGGCGACTTTTGATAGAGGCATACATCCTGATTACAACAAAGAGCTTGCCTCTGAAAAAGCAGTTACGAGTGCAGCACTACCCCAGAGAATAGTCGTTCCCTTGAGCCAGCATATTGGTGCACCTGCCAAACCTGAGGTCAGTATAGGGGATGAAGTTAAGAGAGGCCAGGTCATTGGTTCTACCTCAGGATTTGTTTCTTCACCTGTTCATTCATCCATATCCGGAAAGGTCATAGCAATAGCTGATTTTCCGAGCACTGCCGGCAAGATGGTCCAGTCAATTGTGATCGAGAGTGACGACAAGGATGAGGCGGTTTCATTTAACGAGAATCCTGACTATTTGAACCTGGGTGCTGATGAAATAAAAAATATGATAAGAGACGCCGGTATCGTTGGCATGGGCGGTGCTGCCTTTCCTACGAATGTGAAACTTTCTCCACCTAAAGAAAAGAAAATTGATGCTGTGATCATTAACGGAGCAGAGTGTGAACCTTATCTGACTGCTGACCACAGGCTTATGGTGGAACACCCAAAAGAAGTTGTTGAAGGTCTTAAA
>CALZMZ010000024.1:0-27831 GCA_945788685.1 Thermodesulfovibrionia bacterium
GGATCATTCATAATTTAGATTTATCCTCAAATTTAGAGGTATCCTAATATCATCCATAATTAGATGAAGTCAACACGTATCTTAAAAGCACCTTCTGAGGAAAACAGATAGAAAGGCTCATTATAGTCCTTGTCTTTTTATACAAAGTTCATTCTGTATAATTATATAAAATAATTTTCTGGATTCAGAATCTGATTTTATGTATAATTCATGAAATGTAATAAATTTGTGAGGATAAAATATTCATAATCAAAGGAAAAGCAACAGAATACAGACAAATATAAAGGTTGTATTTTTCTGTGATCACTTTCAATACACAGGAACTGCAACCAACTGTTCAGAAAGTGGGATGTGTATCAACACTTCACATTACATTTCTCCGGACAGTAATATTAATATTATATTGCCTCTACAGGAAGAATTAAAACTCACGGGGGTGCCGAACAGGGTAGAAAAGAGAGATAATTTACATGATGTTATCGGTTTAGAACTTTCAAGTCCGCCTGCCAACTATTTTGACTTTATACAGAACCTCTGACATCAATAAAATAATGTCAGAACCACTCAAATCATTTAGTTATTATGTAATCAGCTATCTTTGAATTTCAACCACTTACCCTGATGCAAACTTATTAATATTATAAATATGTAACAGTCATTGAAAATTGAAATTGCTTTATAATTCTATTAATTTTTTATAATAGACATTTCATCTGTTCTTTGGTTAATATAAAAATCAAGTTAACCTTAATTACTCCGAAGTGGTATCCATGCAGAGAATGTTTCCAGATAAACTCCGTGTTAATCTTAACAGTAATATTTATTCAGGAGGCAAAACGTATGCAGGTAATTTAGAGTATATTTCAAATGAAGGGATGGAATATATATTAAGCTCTTCAATTAAGGTTTCAAAAGATTTTACTCCTTCCCAGATAATTCAACTAAGTTTTCAAACTCCCTTAGGTAGCTCGATTAAGCTGACGTGCAATGTTATATGCTTTTTAAGATCTGAACCTGAAGATAAAACTTTAACCATGGGAATGAAAGTTTTAAACCCACCCCCACAATACATAGAATTAATAGATACATTAAAGACTGGTGACATTCATAAGAAGTGGAAGTAATGTCTTTACCTTTTATTATTGACTTAAACTGGCAAACCTCAAGCTGTTACGAATTCATTACCTCATGTACTATCCGGTAAAGTTCTTTAACTTTAAATGGTTTTGCAACCATGCCGCTGAATCCGTATTTTTTGTAATCAGACATCACAGGATCAGTGGAGTATCCGCTCGACACAATTGCTTTAACTGCAGGGTCCATTGAAAGCAGTTTTTTTAGAGCTTCCCTTCCTCCCATTCCTCCGGGCACGGTCAGGTCAAGAATGACAGCGTCAAAGGGAGTTGAAGACTCCATGGCTTTAGTATATAACTCAATAGCATCATTACCATCTGTTGCAGATTCAACTTCATATCCCTGAGCACGCAGGATCTCAGCCAGAGAGTTTCTTAGCATATTTTCATCGTCCATTATCAGGACTCGTCCCTCCCCTGAAGCCGGTATTATTTCAGGAGCAGCCTTCCCGGTAACCTCTTTCTCAGATGCAGGGAGGTATATGGTAAAAGTTGTACCTTCACCTGACAGGGAATCAACCAATATATGCCCTTCATGTTTTTTGATAATCGAGAAACAAACTGCCAGTCCCAGGCCACGACCCGCTTTCTTTGTCGAGAAAAAGGGATCAAATATTTTATGAATGTGGTCTTTAGAGATACCTGCTCCATGGTCCTTAAATGATATTTGTAAATACATTCCTGCATGTATCGGCATATTCGTATCTCGACTGATTGAAACATTTTCTACTTTACACAGAATAATACCTCCTTCCGGCATGGATTGGTCAGCATTAATAATGACATTCTGAATAACCTGGCTTATCTGTCCTTTGTCCACGTCGACCGGCCAGGGATTCTCCGGGAAGTAATATTTACATCGCACATTAGAACCCCTCAGTGTAAAATCAGCATTTTCCCTGATTATATCAATGATTGATGCAGTTTCTTTAATCGGTTCTCCTCCTCTTGAGAAGGTCAGAAGTTGCTGGGTCAAATTTGTTGCATTTATAATCGCCCTTTCGACATTTTCGAGATTACGAAAGGCATCACAATCCCTGTCAAGATTGCTTCGGGCCAGAAACACGTTATTCATCATGGCGGACAGAATGTTGTTAAAATCATGGGCAATGCCGCCTGCCAGTATCCCGATGGATTCAAGTCTGTGACTTTTTTGCAGTTCAATTTCCAGCTTTTCCTGTTCCTCATCTCTGTTCTTCTGCTCGGTAATATCAATGTGACAGCCCATCATGTTTGAAGGGTTTCCATCCGTGTCATACATTAGCTCTCCCCGGGCAAATATCCAGCGATATGAACCGTTTTTATGGCGAAAGCGGAATTCCACTGCATAATATGGTTGCTTGCCATCTACGCAATTCCTCAGGTCGGTGAGTACGAATTCACGATCTTCAGGATGTAAATGGGTCTCCCATTCCTCATACCGATTGGAGATCTCATTTTCTCCATAACCAATCTGCTTTTTCCATTCAGGAGAGAAGTAAACTTTGTTTGTTTCGGGGTTCCAGTCCCACAGCCCTATATTTGAGGCATGCAGTGACAGCTGCAGTCTTGCATTACTTTCCCTTAGCTCATGCTCTGCGTATTTTCGGTCCTGGATTTCCTTCTGGAGGTTGAATATTGTCTCCCTGATCGAGTCCCTCATCTGGACAAAACTCCTGGCCAGTACCGAAAATTCATCCTGCCCGTCAGTCTCAATACTATGATCAAGATCACCTGCTGCCATTGCTGATGAAGCCTTTGTCAGCCTGCTGATCGGCCCGGTTATTTTAAGGATTATGAGAAAAGAAAGTCCGCCAAGAAAAAATAGCAGTATGGTGCCGAAAGTCACAATTGATAATTTTGTAAATACATTATTTGCACTTATCAATTCTTCTTTAAGAGGGACACGCATCGATATGATCGCCCGTATGTCTCCAACTTTTTCATGGAATCCATTATTATTGCCATATCTCTCCACAAGTTCCTTTGGTGCTGCTTCAGGTGTACTATGACATTTCATGCAAGCCTCTGTGTTTTCTGTGAACGGGAGTGCAAAATACAGGTATTTTTCACCATCCTGTTCAATAACTGTCCTGTATTCGCTTATCTCTCTTCTGTTGAATCTTTGAATAAGTTCCTCTTCAAATGTATCAGCCCGGTTTAAAGGATTTCTGGGGTTATGTGCAGCAAGTTTATAGTAGAAATCCGACATCCCGTTTTCTTTTCTCAGTCTGTTATATTGTGTATGAATATTTCTTGTCATGAATGAGGATGAAAGTATTTCAGGAGAAAAATACTCCTGATAGAGGTTTCCTCTGTTTTTCAGTTTATATACTTCCGGTTTTTGATGAACTGTAACATAATCATGTATGGCGTTATGCATCAAAAGCATATTTTTTATTTTCTCTTCAGACTTGTTGATGGAAAATTCCCTGGTTTGATGATACAGAAAGACGATCAGGAGAAAGCTTGCAGTTAAAGATATAACAAGCAATGTCAGGAGCATTGTTTTTTTTATGCTCGAGTTTTTAATTGACAATATTGACATCTTTGTACTTCCAAGGTATTCGAGACTGAGACTTACTATAAATCTTAACCGTGAAATAATTCAATCCAGGAATTACATTGATTAAAATAGTGTTACGTCTCGAATTGTAGCGTTTTACATATGCTGAATTCTAAAATTCACGACCTCACAACCCGGACTTCTCTTGAATCCTGATAAATTCACTGTATAGTTTGTTAAAATTAAAGGGTGAATATCTCCAGGCAACGTTTAACTGTTGCAGTAATTTCTTTTTCCTTTATTTTCCTGATGTCTTGTGGCAGAAGTGCTGTTGTTGAAAGACAGTATATAAATCAAAAGGTTGATAAAGAGATCAGTAAGAATATAGAAAGTTTGCTTATCTCCTCCGAAGTTCTTCATGACAAAAAGCTTGCAGGAGAATCAATATATGCTCCTGAAATGCTCAGACGTTTTTATAAAAGACAGAATCATATGCCTGTGTGGAGCAGCAACAGTGATATTCTCTTACGTGCGAAGCTCCTCACAGATACTATCATGGAAGTTCCGGAGCACGGACTGAATTCTGAATTTTACCACCTTACAGCGATAAGAAAACTGATAGATCAGATAGAACAGGACGAACATGCTGATATACAGGCATTGACTGCATTAGACCTGCTTCTCACTGATGCCTTTCTGAAAATCGGTCAGCATCTTTCATCTGGCTGCATTGATCCTGTATCAATTGAGGTGAAATGGTTTGTACTCCCAGCAAAACTGGCCATGGATGTCATTCTTGATGATGCATTAAAAGACAACAGTATCCGAGAGTCATTACTATATCTTCTACCGCATCAACAGAGATACGAACAGTTGAAAAAACGGTTGGAGCATTATAGAGACTTGGCTGCAGATGGCGGCTGGCCATCCATCCACTTAAGCATATTACTGAAAAGAGGTGTTAATAACGGGATGGTGCGACAATTAAGAAAACGCCTCATTGCATCTGGTGATATGAAAGATGATATAAATATTGAGGCAGAGTATTTTGATGGTATTCTGGAACAGGCAGTCAAAAGCTTTCAGAAAAGGCATGCATTGAAACCCGATGGGATAGTCGGTCCTGATACAGTAAAAGAGATGAACATATCTGCAAGAAAACGTCTCAGACAGATGGAAGTCAATCTGGAACGGATGCGCTGGATGTCAAGAAGTCTCGGGCATCGATATATTGAAGTTAATATCGCGGATTTCAGACTTAATGTCCATGAATATGGACATACTGTTTTATCCATGGATGTAGTAGTCGGGAAGCCATTCTGGTATACACCGGTCTTCAGCGATTTAATGACCCATCTCATCATCAATCCGTTATGGAATATACCTGAAAGTATTGCCCGGGAAGAAATAATACCACGTGTTAAATCTGATTTAAATTATCTGTCAACCCAGAGTATCAAAATCGTGAAAAACTGGTTTGACACTGATGCCATAGACGCTGAAACTATAAACTGGTCGGAAGTTGCCGAATGGAACTTCCCGTACAAGTTCCGCCAGGAAGCGGGGGTCCAGAACCCTCTCGGACAAATAAAATTTATGTTTCCAAATAATTTTAATGTTTATCTGCATGATACACCGGTAACGCATCTGTTCTCCAAATCATCACGGGCCTTTAGCCACGGCTGTATAAGGGTGAGACGGCCTGTTGCCCTTACCGAATATTTGATGAAAGATGATCCTGGCTGGACAAGAAGTCAAATTCTGGATGCCATAAATTCAGGACAAACCATGAAAGTGTATCTTCCGAATCCTCTTTCAGTTCATTTAGTTTATCTTACATCCTGGGTAGATGATGAAGGTACATTACAATTCAGGAATGATATTTATGGGAGAGATGAAAGAGTTGATATTGCCCTTTTAAAGAGTCCGTCTTTTTTGAACCATGATTGATTAATAACTCCAGCTTCAGATTACTGGTTTCCCGCCAGATGGCTGCCCGGCTGCCCCCCATTTTAATCAAATATTTCAAATGATTATATGATGATTCTCTTCAAATAAGAATCCCTGTTAAGATTTTCAGATCTTGTACCGATAATATGGTTAATAAATCAAGTACATGTAATGAGAGCAATCCATACATAGAAAGGGATGAATAAATTGGATAAACACGATGATATGACAAGGTTATTCAAGATCTGTATAGAAAGGGAAGCGTCAGATCTTCACTTAATAGCCGGTCGCCCTCCTGTAATAAGGGTGGGGGGGACATTGGTAAATATTGAAACCAGCATTTTGAAGCCTGCAGATATAGAAACACTTATAAAAAAAATATTAAATGAAGAACAGAAAAAATACCTGCAAATTGACAGAGAGCTTGATTTAGCAGTAAGCATACCCGGAGTCAGCAGGTTTCGGGCGAATGTTCACTATCAGCGGGGTTCTATGGCAGCTGCTTTTCGGGCCCTTCCATCAAACATGCCCCGAATGGAAGATTTAAGAGTTCCTGAAAAGGCATTGATTGAGCTGGCCCGCCGCAAATCCGGTCTGGTACTTGTAACAGGTCCGACCGGGGCAGGAAAAACAACAACAATGGCATCGGTTATCGATTTTATAAACAGTGAGAGGAAATGCCATATCATCACTATTGAAGACCCGCTTGAATTTCTACACAGTCATAACAAGGCCATTATTGAGCAGCGGGAGCTTCACGAGGATACATTATCTTATTCATCTGCTTTAAAACATGTTCTTCGCCAGGACCCGGATGTCATAATGGTCGGAGAAATGAGGGATTTAGAAACCTTTAGCGCTACAATGACTGCCGCAGAGACAGGACATCTTGTCTTTTCCAGTCTTCACACAAAAGATGCCATTCAGACAATTGACAGAATCATAAGTGTCTTTCCGGCACACCAGCAGGACCAGGCACGAGTTCAACTGGCAGGGGCACTGGAAGGTATTATCTCTCAAAGGCTGGTATCGCAATCGGGAGAAAATAAACTTATACTTGCTTATGAGGTTTTAATCGCAACTGATGCGGTCCGGGCATTAATTCGTGAAGGTCGAACACATCTGATTCCCAGCACACTTGAATCAAGTTCCAAATATGGTATGGTCAGCATGGACCGGTCGCTGGTAAATCTATACAAACAGGGCTTGATCACAAAAGAGATCCTGTTCCGGAACTGCATTAAAACGGATTATGTCAAAGGCCTGCTTAATAACAGGGAAGGCAGTTATTCCAAGGTGTCCAACTAAGTTACGCCGGATTTTCGTCGGATGACGAACGACGTGCGACGATCAAAGGTTTATAAAGGTACATAACTCTGCTTCACTTCTTGCTGTACCAGCGTACATTATTCACTAAAAGGCACTGTTTTCAACTCAAAATTTGCACTCTGGATTAAATCCTTTATAATTTAGAGTAAGCAAAAAGCATCGATGCCACTTCAGGTCCATCATAATAATTTAAACTTGTGGAGGGTGCGTCTTGACAGAAGATAAAAAGATCATATCTGCAGAGTTCCCGTTCAAATCAAATTATGTAGACATTCTCGGCTCCAGGATCCATTATATTGATGAAGGATCAGGCGATCCTGTTTTATTTCTCCACGGTAATCCAACATCATCTTATTTATGGCGCAATATAATCAGCCGCATGATTTCAAGCGGGAGATGCATAGCGCCGGATCTTATCGGGATGGGTAAGTCAGACAAACCCGACATAGATTACCGGTTTGTTGATCATTCAAAATATGTGGAAGGCTTCATTGAAAAAATGGGGCTTAAGAATATTACCCTTGTTATTCATGATTGGGGCTCTGCACTTGGATTCCATTACGCCATGCGCCACGAGGATAACATCAAGGGGATAGCCTTCATGGAAGCGGTAATTAAAACTATGGAATGGGATGAATTTCCAAAAGACTTCAGGATGGGGTTCAGGCTCTTTAGAACTCCTTTTATAGGCTGGCTCATGATTGCCGGGATGAATATATTCGTCGAGCACATCCTGCCCAAGGCAATAGTACGGAAATTGTCTGAAAAAGAAATGAATCACTATAGAGAACCATTTAAAAATATTCAACATCGAAAACCCGTATGGCGCTGGCCGAATGAAGTACCTATTAACGGTCATCCGGCAGATGTGGTGGAAATCGTTCGGAATTACAATAAGAAGCTGCAGGAGTCTGATCTTCCAATGCTGCTTTTTTATGCACATCCCGGAGGAATTATAACTTTGGATACTGTGGAGTGGTGTAAGGACAATTTTAAAAATCTGAAGACAGTTGATATAGGAGAGGGAATCCACTTTATTCAGGAGGACAATCCGGATTTGATTGGATCAGAACTGGCCAGGTGGTATAACGATCTTTGATAAAAAAATGTATGCACAACCCGGAAAATTAGTGAATCTTTAAGCTGAAGGATGCAAATAATTTTATTCAGGAGGTATTTCAATGGCTACATACAAATGTTCAAAATGCGGAATGGCTGTCAATGCAACGTGTGCTACATGTGATGCACCACTGGTGGATGATGTTTTGAAAACAGACGATGGCACAGAAGTTCAGATCTCAAAATGTCCAAATGGACATGGCAAGATCAAATCACCAATGTGCTGTGGTGAGGACATGAGCTGTTCGATAAGCTGATTGTCAGTACATATGGGACCTCCATGGCATCGTAACATTGCCATGGCTGATCCCATAGACTGTCAGTTCCGTCATACGACGACCAACGTGCGACGAACGACCGGGTACGCATATTATGCCCTCTCAATCCTGACTGCGTCAGTTGAAATTCCTCTGTATCCTGCAGACCGTGTAAGGGTGCTTACTGAACTGTGAGGAAAGTGTGTCGGCACATAGACTATGCCATCAGGTACGTCATAAGACACAGAGGCTTTGAGATATACTGTACCCCGTCTCGAACTTACCTTGACATGACCGTTGTCTGAAATGCCGAACCTGTCAGCATCTTTCCCGTTTATCTCAAGCAGCGCCTCGGATGAAACGAGGTTAAGCGTTTTTGACCTCGTTGACATGCTGCCGGCGTGCTGCAGTACATCCCGAACAACCATATTTAACGGATACTCTTTATCCGGTTTTTCACCGGGTACATATTGAACAGGGTTAAATGTCCGGGTCATGGGAACTGATTCGCGAGGTTCATTATGTAATGAGTGTATCTCCTGATCTATGTCTGTTCTGTCATTTATCCTGATGTCATTTCCCATAGTCTGTGTAATTTTTTTCAGGATCTGCCAGTCAGGAATCGACTGGCCCGCAGGTTCAATGATTCTGGATAGCATTTGTGTAATCCCTTCGGCATTGGTAAACGTGCCGTCTTTTTCCGCCCAGCTTGATGCCGGTAATATAACATGCGCATATTTTGCCGTCTCTGTCAAAGCTATATCCTGTACAATCAGCAGGAACAACGACTTTAATGTCGTGATAATCTCTGATTTATCAGGGAAGGTAGCAAGAGGGTCTGCTCCCATAATATATAGGGCCTTGAGGGAATATGGCTCATAGAGCATCTCCATCAGGTTTTTACCGGCAGATCCTGACATTTGATAACCAGGTCCGGCATCCGGTCTTACACCCATCTGATAAAGGCCGAAGGTATTGGAGTATTCTGCAGGGATCTGAAGTGCATCAGGACTCTCACCGAGAAGATGAATCAGATTTGTTGCGGCCAGAACAGTATCCAGTCCCTTTGTATTTTCAGAAACACTCATGGATAAAGTGAGCATTCTGGTTTCTGCATTAACCAGTGTCTCTGTAATTTCAACAAGCTCTTCATTGGTAATCCCTGTAATCTCAGAAACTCTTTCAGGAGTATATTCTTTAAGCGTTTCCTGCAGTTTTGAAAAACCTTTAACATTTGAGACATCTTGATTATTAATGAGACCCCTGTCCAGCATGATCCTCATTATTCCGTTCAGGAGAGCTACTCCGGTTCCCTGTATTATTCTTGCCCAATGAGTGCTGTGTCTTGTCAACTTGGTCTCCCTGCTGTCAGCCACTATGAGATTTGATCCCTCCCTTTTTGCCTGCAGAATATTCAGGCCCAAAACAGGATGGGTTATGCTGAGGTCAGACTCGATAACCAGAATTACCTCTTTGCCTAAAGGTGATTTCAGGTCGATTTTGTGTCTACTAAGACCAAAGGCCATGTTCCAGGCCTTCTCTACAAGACCATATCCAAAGTAAGCAGAAGAATCGATATTTTCTGAAGCTATCGTCTTGCGCATGAATTTCTGAAACATGTAATTATCCTCATTTGTACATCTGGGTGAACCTATTCCGCCTATGGAGGACGGGCCATGGGCATTAATTATATTTTTCAGCCTGTCGCTTATATAATTAAGTGCCTCATCCCATGAGACGGCTACGAGCTCTCCGCTTTTATTTATCATTGGTGACTTGAGACGGTTGTCACTGTAGATATAATCAATACCAAACCTTCCCCTGCTGCATAGGTTCCCCTGGTTTACTCCACTGTCTTCTTTCCCCCTTTCCACTGTCTTCTTTCCCCCTTGATCTCAGTATCTTCCCTTCCATTGAACCGAGAGTAAGTGTGCAACCACAACCGCAGAAGGGGCAGACGGTATCTTTCTCCTCAAGGGACCAGCTTCGAGCCTCGAATTTATGGGTTTTGCTCATAAGGGCTCCTGTGGGGCAGACATCTATGCACTGTCCGCAGTAATCGCATTCAAGAGCCTCACCGAATGCGGGCTGTACAACTGTGGGGAAACCTCTCCCGATCAGCCCGAGTGCCCCTTTTCCCTGATGTTCTGCACATATACGCACGCATTTGCCACAGAGTATGCACCTGCTGGAATTTAATTCTACAAGGGGACCTTTGGTATCAGGCAGTGCGTGATTCTTTTCCGCTATAAAACGTGTCCGGGGATTGCCATACTCATAAGCCAGGTCCTGGATGTTACACTCTCCAGCCTTGTCGCATACAGGGCAGTCAAGAGGGTGATGGACCAGCATAAGCTCGAGCACGGTCTGGCGTATCTTTCTCACTTTTGGGGTATCTGTCCATATGTTAAGCCCATCGGTTGCAAATGTCGCACATGACGCCTCAGGTTTTCTCCGTCCCTCGATCTCTACAATACATAACCTGCAGCCGCCATAAGGCGCTAATCTTTTGTCATGGCAGAGACGGGGTATGTTTATGCCATTGTCCAACGCAGCCTCAAGGATGGTGCTTCCTTTTTTTGTACTGATCTTTTTACCGTTAATTTTGAGTTTTACCATCTGACACCTCCCTTTAAAATAAATTACAAATTACAAATTGCAAATTACAAATAACTACTGACTACTGATTACACTCTCCTTACCACGAAATCCTGCACTTCCTGCTGTTACCATTTCCGCGAGATGCCTGATTTCAGCATGTCCGGCATTGCGGGCGGTAGCAGGAAGGATCTTTATAGAATCAAATTTGCATGTATCCCAGCATGTTCTGCAGTGCAGGCATTGTTCCTGATCGATCTTATGGGGCTTTTTCTTCTCACCGGTAACAGCATCTGTGGGACATGCCCTGAGACAGGCACCGCATCCCTTGCAGAGTTTTTCATCTATGTAGAAGGTGCTGAGGTCACTGCATACACCTGTCGGACACCATTTATCATGTATATGCATTTCATACTCTCGCCTGAAATACTTTAAGGTGGAAAGCACCGGATTCGGCGCAGACTGGCCCAGGCCGCAGAGTGATGCATCGATGATATCTTCTGAAAGGTCTTCAAGTATCTCGATGTCCCCTGCTTTCCCTCTTCCTTTACAGATGTCGCCGAGCAGGTCATACATTACTTTTGTTCCGATCCTGCAGGGAACGCATTTACCGCAGGATTCATCAGCAGTAAAATCAAGGAAGAACTTTGCTGTGTTCACCATGCAGGTACTGTCATCCATTACCACCATACCGCCTGATCCTACGATCGCACCGCTCTGCTTGATTGCCTCATAGGTAACAGGTATGTCGAGGAACTCTCCGGGGATGCAGCCCCCTGAAGGACCTCCCAGTTGTACGGCCTTGAATTTCCTTTTTTTCTTTGTTATACCACCGCCGATATCAAAAATGATTCTCCTGAGAGTGGTGTCCATCGGGACTTCGACCAGTCCGACATTATTTATATCACCGGTAAGTGCAAAGACTTTTGTACCGGCACTTTCCTCGGTGCCAAGGCTTCTGTACCATCCGGCACCGTTCAGGATGATCTGCGGAATATTTGCCAGAGTCTCAACATTATTCAGAATTGTCGGCCTGTCCCACAATCCCCTGACTGCTGAACGCCACAGTTTGGGTCTCGGCATACCTCGTTTGCCCTCAATAGAACGCATCAGGGCCGTGGCTTCACCGCACACAAACGCGCCTGCGCCCTGGTATATCTCAAGGTCAAAAGCAAACCCGGTGCCGAGGATATTGCTGCCGAGCAATCCTGATTTGTAACACTGGTCTATGGCTATCTGAAGACGTTTTACAGCAAGAGGATATTCGGCCCGTACATAAATATAGCCTTTATGTGATTCAGTTGCCACGCCGCAGAGAATCATACCCTCGATTACTGCATGCGGGTCAGACTCCATTACCGACCTGTCCATGAATGCACCGGGGTCGCCCTCATCCCCATTGCAGATGACATATTTCTCATCAGACTTGATCTTCAGTCCGAGCTCCCATTTTTTTCCTGTGGGGAAACCAGCGCCGCCCCTTCCTCTCAGCCCTGAGTCTGTAACTACCTTTACTATCTCTTCCGGTTTCATAAGGGTGAGCGCCCTTGAGAGCGCCTTATATCCATCCATAGTGATATAGTCTTCGATCCGCTCCGGATCAATAATTCCCTTGTTTTTCAGTACTACCAGAACCTGGTGTTTAAAGAAGGGGATATCATGTATTGAAGGTATTGAAATTTTTTTATCATGCTCTTTAAACGCCAGTTTCTCATAAGGCCTTCCTTTAAGAAAATGCTCTTCAACCAGACCGGGTACATCTTCCGGTCTTATATCCTGATAAAATGTCTCATCCGGATACACAGCCATAACAGGCCCTTTGGCGCAAAACCCGTTGCATCCTGAGAGGACCACTTTTGCTTCATCATCAATACCCTTCTTCCTGAACTCCTCTTCAAGAGAGGCCTTGACCTTTTTCGTGCCGCTTGCCATACAGCCTGTCCCTCCGCAAAGCATAGCATGTGTCCGTACCGCAGTTTCCATGATTACCTCCTTGATAAAGAGGGTTTGAGGATTCAAGGATTCGAGGATTCATTCCATCACTTGACCCCTCGGACCCTTGGCCCCTTGACCCCTGTCTTTATATTATTGTTTCTCCTCCAAGTGCCATTGCATATTTTTCTACCGGTTTTCCGCCAATAATATGCTCTCTGAATATCTCGCTCATCTTTTCTTCATTTAAATCTCCATATATGACAGGCGTCTGGTCCTTTAATTCAATAACAGCCATAGGTTCACGGGCGCAGAGCCCGCCGCATCCTGAGGTTTTCACTACTATATCGTTTCTTCCGGAAAGGGCGATCTCATCCATCAGGACAGTCATAACACTCCTTGCGCCGGCTGCTATTCCGCAGGTCCCCATATGCACAACAATTTTGGCTTTGTATTCTCCTTTTCTGAGAGTAAACGTTGCCTTATTTTCATCCCTGACATTCTGAAGGTCTGCTATGCTTAACCTGGCCATAATAATTCTCCTTTTCTGCTGCAGCATCAGACCCTCCGGGAGGCGCTGATGCGTTTATAGGTAATTTATATACAGTGTTATTTCTGTCCATACAGATATCACGTTAAGATGCCAGTTGTCTCGATTTAATAAACTCGTTAACCGAATGCAATGCATTCTCTCCAGTCATCCAGGCCACGCTCTCCCATGCCTTTGCGATTCCGCTTACGTAGCGTGGAGCAGGGGGTGCTTCCGGTTGCGACCTGAAGCTGGAGTAAAACGAAACAATGGCGCGTATTTCAGAAGGATGCATGTTCAGGCCAAGTGCGATATGTTTCTGTATGACCGATGGGAGATAACCGAATATTTCCTGGGCCTGTGTTAACACCCGTATTACATGATTGGATGATCTCCCGTATTGATTAATCACCTCATCCAGTTTTGCCAGCATTTCCGGTTTAAATATTTCTTCCTGTTCATTATTCAAAGCATTTTCCTTTATCCATACCATTGCTCTATCAGATGCATCTATTAACATTTCCGGTGTAAGTGGCTTCATTACATGGGTGATTATGCCGATCCGGTACGCCTCTTTTGTGGCTTTTCTTAAATGGTTGTCTGAAATAGCAACAATACCTGTTGCAGGCCAGTATTGCTTAATCCATTTTATAAGGGTAATGCTGTCTGTCCCGCGCAGCGTCAGGTCCGTGAAGACAAGATCGTAAATGTCTTGCCTTATCCTGTGTATCGCTTCTGTTCCACTGAGCACCCCTTCAACAGAATGGCCTTCATGATAAAGGACTGTCAGGGCGCTTTTTAAAACTTCAGGGTCGTTGTCTACGACCATTATGCTGATGTAATCTTTCATTGTTAAATCTCCTTTCTTATAGCTATAAGCTGTGAGCTATGAGCTGTAAGTAAAGAACTAAAAGCTTACCGCTTATTGCTTACTGCTTAGTTCTGATAATCCCAGTATTTCCATGTGAGATACTCGTTGATTGCATTCGCTGTCCTCCTTCCTGCCCCCATTGCCGAGATAACCGTTGCAGAGCCTGTAACAATATCTCCACCGGCGAACACTCCCTCTTTCGATGTCATGCCTGTCCCTTCGTCGGCTGCAATATATCCGCCTTTGTTTACGGATAAATCCGGCATTGTTTTTGTTAAAAGCGGGTTTGCCCTGGCTCCCAATGCTGGGATTGCCACATCTATGTCGATGTTAAACTCGCTGTCTTTAATCGGGAGGGGCCTTCTCCTGCCTGACGCATCAGGCTCTCCAAGTTCCATTTTTATACATTCAATTCCGCAAAGATTTCCCTTGCCATCATCAATAAACCTTATTGGATTTGTTAAGAACAAAAAATCTATGCCTTCCTCATGCGCATGGTGTACTTCCGCTTTTCTTGCCGGCATCTCAGCCTCAGAGCGTCTGTAAATAAGATAGACCTTTTCTGCACCAAGCCTTAACGCAACTCTTGCCGAGTCCATCGCTACATTTCCACCACCCAGAACAGCTACACTTTTCCCTGTCTTTATCGGGGTCTCATACTCGGGGAACAGATACGCCTTCATCAGATTGGCCCTGGTCAGATACTCATTTGCAGAGCAGATACCATTGAGATTTTCACCCGGGATTCCTAAAAACATGGGTAACCCGGCACCGGTGCAGATAAAACATGCGTCAAAACCTTTACCATTCAGCAATTCGTCAATTGTATGGAGTTTTCCGATTACTGTATTGAGTTTGAGTTCGATCCCTAATTTCTTTATATACTCAACCTCTCTTTTTACGATTGCCTTTGGCAGCCTGAATTCCGGTATGCCGTATATGAGCACGCCCCCCGGGTCATGAAATGCTTCAAACAGGGTAACACCATGTCCTGACATTGCAAGATCAACTGCACACGTCAAACCACCCGGACCAGACCCTATGACCGCTACTTTTCTCCCAGTGGGCTTCGGCATCTCAGGAATTTTCATATTACCGTTGTCCGCTTCATAATCAGCAACAAACCTCTCCAGATTTCCGATTGCTATGGGTGTTCCCTTTTTCCCCAGCAGACAGCGGGACTCACACTGCCTTTCCTGGGGGCAGACCCTTCCGCACACAGCGGGCAGGGCGTTCTTTTCCTTTACCCGGTAACATGCATCAAGGAATCTGCGCTCTTTTATCAGATCTATAAATCCCGGGATATCCACTTCAACCGGGCATCCTGTCCTGCAGGCAGCTGTTTTACATGTCCTGCATCTGGTTGCCTCTTCGACCGCTTCATCAGGTGTATATCCGTAAGGGACTTCCAGGAAATTTCTCGCTCTCACCAGGGGAGGCTGTTCCCTCATATTCACTCTTTTTTTTGTTTCTTTTTCAGTTGTCTTTAATTCCATAATTTTTACCTCCACAGACCCGTACTTGTTTCATGGCTATTCTTTCCTCGTCAATATATCCCTGAAGCCTGTTCATAAGCAGATCAAAATCAACTTCGTGACCATTAAATTCAGGGCCGTCAACACATGTGTACTTTATCTCTCCTCCAATTTCTACCCTGCAGCCGCCGCACATCCCTGTTCCATCAATCATTATTGAATTCAGGCTGACTATGGTTTTAACTCCGTATTTTTCTGTTGTCTTGCACACGAACTTCATCATGACCGCAGGCCCGATGGCAATTACCAGATCAATCTTCTCATTAAGAAGGATATCTTCGAGAGGAGCTGTTACAACTGCCTTTGTGCCGTAGGAGCCGTCATCTGTAGTAATAATAAGCTCATCAGATACGTTCCTCATTTTTTCTTCCCAGAAGAGAATTGATTTTGACCTGGCACCTATAATTGAGGTGACATTATTGCCTGCTTCACTGAGTGCCTTTGCTACCGGATAGACAGGCGCAATCCCTACACCGCCGCCTACACATACGACCCTGCCGAAATTTGCTATATGGGAATGGTTGCCAAGAGGGCCGACTACATCGGTTATAAAATCGCCTTCATTAAGAGTCCCCAAGTGATGGGTTGCCCTGCCGACCTTCTGAAAAACTGCTGTAATGGTCCCTCTGTCCCTGTCAAAATCAGCGATTGTTAACGGGACCCTTTCTCCCTGCTCATGGGTCCTGAGTATAAAGAAATTACCAGGCTTTGCCTTCTTTGCAATATCCCTTGCACCGATCTCAAATAATGTTATCTGGTCTGACAGTTCCTCCTTTTTTAAAATATTGAACATTCTCCTGTGCCTCCTTTCTCGTTAAATGCTCTCTCCATTGATCTCTTTATCATCTCTGAGGGATGACTTCTTATTTAGATTGTGGGATAAAAGTCTTGCCCTGTAAATCGATAGGAACTCGAAGGTTTTATGGAAGAAATTACTTATGAAGGACTAGGGATTTTTTTCTAAAGTGAAAATTAAAATGAAGCGTGAAGAGATTACTGATACTTGACTAGGTGAATTTCCTTAGGTGGGATATTGTAGGGGCAGGTCCCCGTGCCTGCCCTAATAAGTAAGGATCACCAGGACAAGGGCAACCACAGAGGGTTGCCCCTACGGCGTTGCCATGATTTTTTGTTTATGATCAATAAATGGATTTAACCGCATGCATAAGCACATCATGCGTGCCTTTTAACTGCAGTTTGATCTTGATGTGTTCTATGTACGTTTCAATGGTTTTTACACTGAGGTTTAACCGTTCTGCTATTTTGTGTTTTTTCAGCCCCTGGCCAAGGAGCTGGTACACTTCCAGTTCACGGTTGCTGAGGGGTTTAGTGGATGAATCGAAACTTTCAAATTTATTATTAACAAATTTATGTAACAGCGTTACGTTTAATTTATCACTGACGTATATTTCGCCGTTCAGAACTTTTCTTATTGCTGACAGCACTTTCTTTGATGACTCCTGTTTCATTATATAGCCCCTCGCCCCTGACTTGAGACAACGTTCGGCATATTCAGTTTCATCGTGCATGGACAGGACCAGTATAAGTAAACCGGGGTGAGCATATATAAGATTTTCTGTGAGTCTGATTCCGCTGCCGTCTCCAAGACTGATATCAACGATTGCAATATCCGGTTCAGCATCTTCAATGGCCTGTAATGCATCTGTTACATTGTCTGTCTCTCCACATACCATAAGGTCTTCTTCAGTGTTAATGAGATGTGAAAGACCCTCGCGCAATACGCAATGGTCGTCGATGATAAAAACTTTACTCTTTTTTGATTTAATTCCAGCCTTTTGAGTTTTCATGGCTCCTCCCCACACAATCCGTCAGGGTTTTCTTCCTTAGTAACATTATAGGACAAATACATTGCTTCGTAAATCATAAGAATATTGAAAGACATCTTTAAAGAGATTTCTTATGATTGCCTAGGTATTTTTCCCTATATGATTTTTTCAATAATGTTGATCTCTTTTTCCTTTTTATCACAAAAAATACATTCTACAACGGTACCCTTATTATTGTCCGGCCGGATATCAAGCGATGCATTGATTATTCTGGCGCGATATTTCATTATATCCAGACCAATTCCGTCCAAATGCCTTGGTAACGAAAATCCCGATCCATCATCTTTAACTGTCAATATTATATTGTCATGTTCTTTTAGAAATCGAATTTCGATTTGATCGGGTCTGGCATGTCGCGCAGCATTGGTAATGGCCTCCTGGGCTATACGATAAAGATGTATTAATGCAGCTTCATCATATATGGGAACCGGTTTCGTACAATTGATAACACATGGTATCCCGAACAGTCTTTCTGAATTTGATGCGAGTTCTACCATGGCTGTCATGAGGCCATACTCACCTTTTCCCAGCATGGGTGAGAGTCCTTTTGAAAGGGACTTGACCTGTACTTTAGCCATATCGATAAGGGACGTGATCCTTTCTGCATCTTCAGCTTCAGGAACCATTTTTTTTCTCAATATGTTTTCAAGCCCCTGAGTTTTATAAGAAATGGCTGTGAGTTGTTGCCCAAGGTTATCATGAAGATCATGTCCAATACGACGTCGTTCATGTTCTCTGATTTCAAGAAGCATTTTTTCCAGGTGTCTGCGCTCCGCAATCTCTTTATTCAGGTCATCCCGGGACGCGGTAGTGGTTTTTAACGCTTCAATCATCAGATCAAATGTTCTGGATAATTCACCAATTTCATCGTTTGCTTCAGTACCGACTTTATGGTCCAGATTACCGCTTCCTATAATTTCACTTCCTTTATGCAGTTTTTTTATAGGATTTGATATCGACCGTGAAACAAGAAACGTATTGATTATCACCCCGAGTAATGTCATAAATACTATTGCCAGCATCCATTTTCTGAGACTATAGATGGGGGAATAAACTTCTTTAAGGTCCTGCTTGGCCACAAATCCCCAGCCGGTACGGGGAATATATGTATAGGCGGCCAATGCCTTTTCCCCTCTGTAATCAGCTGTCTCCATAACGCCTTTTTCCCCACGTGCAGCATATACAGCCGGCTGCGATCTGATTTTTAAAGTAAGCGGAGTGTTCACGTACCAGCGCAGCTTATTCAGGGCCATGACATCTTTGTTCACTATAAGAGTTTCTCCGGTCTCCCCGACTCCCGTACGGTTTAACAACATCTTATACAGAGAGGCGTCAAGGTTAATATTGGCAACGAGAACACCAATGACCTGATCACTGACCGATAAACTGAACACAGGCACTGAAAAGGCCATGCTGGGTTTATTGAACCTTTCGGAATAATGGATATCTGTGATGGATAACCCCCTGTTCTGTAATGCCTCAGCAACATGAATGTCATGTGAGCTATTTTCCCCTTCCTGCTCTTGTTCAGTGGAGACAACAATGTTTTTGGTGTATGGGTTGACAATATTGATTTCGTGAAAGTCATCATAATTTTGCAGGTACCTGTTGAGAAGATTCCGTGCCTCTGAAACAACAGCAGTCTCTGGTTGACTCTTATTATCCTTGTTGCTACGTATCTTTTCTAAAAATCGCATCTCATCACTGGCAGCAATGGTGCGAATATCCGTGATTCTTTCATTAAGCCAGTTATTGACTTCAATAACCTTCAGGTCTCGCATTGCTTCGATCTTATTGAAAGCTGATACCTTCATGGAATGCACAATATGGATATATATTGCGATATTAACCATAGTCAGTGGAACCATGGCCATAATGAAAAACCAGAAGGTCATGCGAGCTCCTATGCTCTTGAATTGAAACTTTCTTCCCACAGGCCTCTCCTGTAATTTAAACCCTGCAATACCCCATATCATTTACATATCACTTAAAAGACATACTGTCTATTTAAATAATTTATTGAAGATATTAATTAATCTAATATGTATGATATAGAGGAGATCAGATATTGAAAGGGAATTGATGGGTGAAATGCCGGAAATGCCTTTTATGGCCAGAGACAGGAAGAAAGATCGTTCTTCTGAACATGTGTGCGATTAATCTGCTGATATACAAAAAGAGACTATCAATGATCAGCCCTGATTGTTCATAAGCAGAGCAGACGATAATAAATATAAAAGCTCAATGGCCTTCTTAAAAATCTCAATAATAATTCTCATTTTATGTATTCCAACGATTGCTTCCGCATTGCGTTGCGGCAGTAATCTGATAGTAAAAGGAGACAGAAAAATTGAAGTTTTGAAGGAATGCGGTGAGCCGGAGTTTATAGAAAAATGGGAAGAAGAAACAGTAACGCATATTACAGGTGAAAACGATGAGATTCAGGGAGACCTGTTTATTGGAAGAGAGACTAATATCGGAAAATCACATCTTGACAGACGGGAAGAATGGACATATAACTTCGGGTCTAGCCGTTTTATGCAGTATGTAACATTTATAAATGGCAGGCTTAAGAAAATTGAAGATGGCCCAAAAGGCACTGATAGAGAAACACTATCAGGATATTCAAAATCAAGATGCGCCCAGCTGATAGATAAGGGTGACAAAAAAATTGAGGTCATTATTAAATGTGGGGATCCATATTCAATTGAATTTTTCTGGGAAGAACAATTCTCAGCTGTTTCAAATTCTGTAAGAACCAGAAAAATTCCACGATTTACCAAGGATGGTAATCAGTATAAAAAGAATTATATATTCATAAAGGAAAAAATTCATCAACAAAAGAGAAAGTTTATAAATATTGAAGAATGGACATATAATTTTGGTCCGAGTCGTTTTTTAACCTTTATTACAATTGAAAATGGCAACGTAGTAAAAGTTGAAGATGGAGACTATGGTTTCTGATGATTAGCCTGTTTTGAACCTAAGTATTAAGTAAATGTGAACATGATAATTTCAGACATAATCAGGATTATGTAATGGCAGGAAAACCACCGGCAGCAGGAAAAAGCAGTTTCGATCTGATACATCAGAAGAGATTCTTATCTCTTATTGACTTGCCGTACAAGTCAACAGTAATTGACCTGGCATGTGGAGCAGGCAGATATAGTATCGAATTATCAAGGATCGAGGAAGCTCAATATAATATTTACGCTATCGATCTCTGGGAAGAGGGTATCGATGCATTAAACGCTTTAATTGCAGATGCGAATATAACCAATATACACTCGATTGTTGCAGACATATCCAGAAAGATACCACTGGAATCCACCTGTGCAGATATGTGTCTGATGGCAACGGTTCTTCATGACTTATCAAAAGAGGCCCGGGATTCAGCATTGAGGGAAGTGGATCGTGTATTGAAGCCTGACGGTATTCTCATGATTATTGAATTTAAAAAGATTGATTTTGGACCGGGACCTCCGGTTGGTATAAGGCTTTCAGAAGATGAGATAGAAAATCTTACTGTGAAACATAACTTTGCAAAAATTTCCTGTGACGAAATAGGTGAGTTTACCTATTTAATGAAACTTCAAAAGAAGGGGACACTTCCCATGGGTAGTGTCCCCTTTTAATTAATGTGATTAAAGACCAGATGAATAAAATATACAGTACTATGCCGCCTGATGAAATCCCATGGATTATGGAAGAACCGCCGGAGATTTTGAGGACCATCATGGAAACAGGCAAGGTCAAGCCCTGTAAGACAATTGAGCCGGGATGCGGGGCCGGGAATTATGTGATTTACTTTGCTCAAAATGGATTTGATGTCACCGGAGTTGATATTTCAGAATCAGCAATCGAAATGGCAAAACGCTCAGCTTCAGAAAGAGGGATTGATTGCAGATTTATTACAGCAGATTTTCGGGGTGACATGTCTCATCTCAATGATACATTTGACTTTGCGTATGACTGGGAAGTGATGCATCATGTATTCCCTGAAGACAGAGATGCATATATTCATAACGTATATAAACTGCTTAATCCTGAAGGACTGTATCTGTCAGTCTGCTTCAGTGAAAAAAGTCCTCAATTCGGCGGTGAAGGAAAATATCGCAAGACCCCGCTTGATACCGTACTTTACTTTTCATCTGAAAACGAGATGGAGATCCTGTTTAAGCCCCTGTTTGAGATTGAGGAATTAAAAACAGTTGGTGTTGCAGGTAAGTTCGGGACACACAAAGCGATATATGCTTTTTTAAAAAAGAAATAATGTTGACGCATGGTTTTCGTGCATTGATTCCTAAGAGGGCACTGCACACAATACGCTTACGATAATGATCATAATAAACCTTAATATCTCTCCGTAAAGTTCTTCCTGCAAAAAACCGAAAACAGGTTTATGAGTAAATTGCGCATAAATCTTATAATAGTCATATCCATACTTCTTTTTTTATTCGGTTGTTCATCTTTTAATTCCATGTCTGACACGGAGCTGATTAAAATAGCGAAAAACTTTTATAACTATTACTACAGCAGCAAAAGCGTGAAAATGGTAGTTCTGGAGAGGGGTAGACACGACAAAGAGTGCAGCTGCTTTCCAGTGAAATTTCGTATGTTCCGTCATAAAGAGCCCAATTTAGACAAGACTCTCTATTTTTATAAAACTGATTCAGGTGATTTTGATGTAAGAGAGTTTAAAAACGGATTAAAGTTTGTAACGAATTAATACCAGTAATCCTTCACGTATTATCACGTATCAAACTCACAATTTATTGGAATTATGTATTATTAATAAATATATTGAAATTATATTCCAAGGAGATATTATGGCTACTTTATCATTCAGGGTCGGGCATGTATACTGCCACAACTGCGTAGAGGGGGTAGGGAAATTTGTCCGGAAAATGAAGGGCGTTCATTCTGTCACTGTGAAGAACAACGACAGTGCAGTTATCGAGTATGACCCTGAAAACCTGGAAATGGAAGAAGAGCAGTTTAAACAGATAGTACGAGAGAATATAGAGCGGCTGGGATTCAGGATCAAGAATTACTGATAAAAAACCGGAGGAAATGTCTTATCCAGGGATCATCTATTTACATAGCCTGCAATATTCACTCATAATTGAGCCCTTGTAAATAATGTGGACTAGCCCGCATTATTCACACATATTTGAGTCAGGGAGGTAAGCTTTAAAAAAGTTTTGAATAGGGCACGATGCAATAAAATATGATCATTTTCTGATGTTGATCAACATACAAAGTGTAGTCTAGAGATCTTCTGCTAAAGCCGCTCCCAAAACTTTTTTAAAGCTTACCTCCCTGGCGGCGTGAATAATGTAGGCCAGTTAACGTATTTATAAATAATAACAGGCGGAAACTGAATCGACCGGATTGGTTTCCATTTTTTATACCAAAACACTCTTCCCTTATTAAGAAAATATTTTGTAGTGCCGATAACTTCAGGTAAGGCAGGCCTTATTTTTATAAGTCATTTTAACTTGCCGGAATTTATAAACAATATTAATAATGAGGAGTAGAAACATGTTTTTCAAAACTGAAGACAGGGGGAGAAGTGTCACAATTGCGGGCACAGGGATAAATCTGGCGCTTGGTATTTTATATACCTGGAGCATTTTTAAAGTAGCAATCAAACAATCCATAGAAGCAGGCGGGGCAGGGGCATTTAACTGGAACCTGGCCTCCATTAATGATCCCTATGCGGTGTGCTGTCTTGTTTTTGCGTGTGCCATGATTCTGGCAGGCAAGTGTCAGGACACTTTTGGTCCAAGAGTAACAGCTTTTATTGGTGGTATTCTTGTAGGTCTCGGATTTATATGGATTTCCCAATCAACGGCTTATATGAGCTGGATTATCGGTTTTGGCTTTCTTGTCGGAACCGGCATTGCTTTTGGATATTCCTCTGCAACTCCGGCAGCGCTTAAGTGGTATCCGCCAACCAAGACAGGCAAGATTGCAGGAATAGTTGTTGCCGGATTTGGTCTGGCATCGGTTTACATTGCACCCCTTGCAAAATATCTCCTCTCTACATACGGGATGCAGATATCCATGCTTTTCTTTGGAATTGCCTTCCTGGTTGTCATGAGCATACTGTCAATGTTTCTTGTCAATCCTCCGGCTGGTTATGTGCCTAAGGGGTTTGTTGAGAGAAGAGCAGATACACCTGACAATAAAGTATCAAGGGCCATGTTCCATGAGAAAAACTTTACCACCTCCCAGATGATAAAGACCCCTCAATTCTGGATGCTCTGGGTGTTGTACTTTATGAGTGCCGGCGCAGGATTAATGGTAATCGGCAGTGTAGCTGGTATGGCAAAGAGCAGTCTTGGAGAAAGCGCATTCATCGCAGTTGCCATCATGGCAATCGGAAATGCAGGGGGCAGGGTAGTGGCAGGAATATTGTCAGACAGGATAGGCAGGACAAAGACCCTTGCATGTATGTTCTTCTTTCAGGCCATACTTATGTTTGCTGCGATTCCAATTATTGGTGCCGGGTCCACTTCAGCATTACTGCTGATCTTTCTCGCCACGTTTATAGGATTTAATTATGGCGCAAACCTGACGCTGTTCCCTTCATTTACCAAGGACTACTGGGGAATGAAGAACTTTGGTGTTAACTATGGAGTTATTTTTACTGCCTGGGGAGCAGGTGGTTTTGTCATGAGTAAAACATCGCAGGCCCTCGCTGCAAATACCGGTTCATTTTCAGCATCATTTCTTATCGCCGGTATCCTGCTGTGCGTCGGTATATATTTTACTTTTCACTTAGGCAACGAACCAAAGAGCAAAGAAAAAGCTGTTGCTGAACAGCTTGCAGCTTAAAGTATTTTGTTTACCGTTTCCTGACCCATATCTCCCAATTCATACTGGATGATGCTGACAGCTGCAATGGGAGCGGTCTCGGTCCTCAATATTCTTGGCCCGAGAGAAATTTCCATAAAACCATTCTGAATGGCACTAACGATTTCCTCTTGAGAAAAACCACCTTCAGGTCCGATTAAAAGAAGTATCTGATTAATGTCCTTTTCAGCCTTTAAAATATTTTTCAGGTTCTGTTTTTTATAAGTTTCTGATAGTATGAGCTTTAATAATCCATCCTGTTTCCCCGGTTTATACAAACAGAGGTCAGGTGGGGTTACGAGCACATCATCAAATTTCACAGATTCATTAATCTCAGGTACCCTGTCTCTCCCTGACTGTTGTGAAGCAGAGGCAGCGATCTTTCTCCAGCGCTCCAGCTTTTGTGTATGTCTGACCTGCGACCTCTCAGTTATGACAGGAATGATTTTCTGAACACCGAGTTCTGTTGATTTCTGAATAATGAGGTCCATCTTTTCTCCCCTGGATATTCCCTGAGCAAGAGTAATTGAAGCAGGTGATTCAACGGAACAGGCTTCTTTTTTTGAAATTGCAGCAACAACCTCTTTTTTGTGGACTTTCTGAATTGTGCAATCATACATAAAGCCATTACCATCAAGGACTTCAAATATATCGCCTGTTTTCATCCTTAAAACAAGAGCAAGATACCGCGCATTATCACCTGTGATAATAACCTCTTCAGATTCCAGCTGTTCAGGCGGAAGAAATATCCGGGTCATGACAGATTTTATCATAATCAGGTTCAAGATGAGGTTCAAGCTGCCAGGAAGTTAAGTAATCCATGTACTGTTCCGAATATATATTATATATATAACTATATAAGGTGAGGCACGTTACATTGCAGGATTTCCCATTAAAACTGAAACTATATGATTATTATAGATAAATTGCATTTTATGAGCATGCCGGAATCAAAAATAACTAAAATCGCTTTAATCGGGAGCATCGTCTTTGCTGCTATTATGCTTATGATCGTTTTTAGCAGCGATGTATCGTCGGATGATACATCGAATAAGGTGCAGGAAGTTGTACCGAATACTTCTTCACTAGTTAATCAGGATGCAATAATCGGTCAAAACATTCCGAATATTACAGAAAATGTTGACAGCTGGACCGGGACCATTATTGAGAGCATCAGTTCCTTTTTCCGTAATATCATTGATAAATCAGCAAAACAGACTACCCTGCTCGGAATAAGTGTATCAGTGTTATTAATTTCTTTCTGCTTTCTGCTCTTTGTAATTATATTAAAAAAGAAATGGTCAATTCAGACTTTGAAAGCAAAAGTAATAATGAAAAGAAACAGTGATCTTATTCAGTCCATTGCAGATAATTATGAAAATCCCTCTACTGATATAATAGCGCGCCTGGAGGGAATGAAAAATGAAAACTATGTAGAAATCCTTCTTGATAGTGCTGTTGAAGCCTCGGGGAATTCTCTCATGCACTTTCAGGAATTTTATGATGTAGCAGGAATAACAGACAGATATATCCAGAAACTTGTTAAATCCAAATCATGGAAAAAAAGAGTGTTTGCAGCAGAAAAGCTTGGATTTATCGGCTCTGCAAAAGCTGTTCCCCATCTTCTTGAATTGATCAGAGATATTAAGGACGAAGATGAGGATGTACGTACAGTTGCGCTCCGTTCACTCGGACGTATCAAGGACAAAAGGGCCATTCCATTTCTCATTGATGCTTTCGGGTTTCCTGAAACATGGCTGCCTCCCAGGGTAGGAGAAATACTGGTTAATATTGGAAACGATTGCATAGAGCCTTTAAAGAAAGAGCTCAAGAACTTCAATAGCGAGAGTAAACGTTACTGGTCGGCTGAAATACTTGGCTGGCTTCATGCTGAAAGTGCAGTAAAGGAGCTTATGGAGGCTTTACTGGATGTAAGCCCTGAAGTGCGTGCACGGTCTGCAGGTGCACTCGGGAAAATTAGAAGCGAGCGTTCCATAGTAAATCTTACTGAACTGCTTGTCTCAGAACCTGTGCCCTTTGTCCGTACACGGGTGTCACAGGCCCTGGGAATGATCGGACATCCTTCTGTAATACATAATCTTGTCAGTATTTTAAAAGACCCGGAGTGGTGGGTAAGAGTGAGAGCTGTTGAAGCACTGGAACAGATAGGGGAGAAGTCTGTTCCTGCGCTTCTGGTCGCTTTGGAAGATGAAGATGATGAGGTCAGAAAAAGGGCCGCGCTTGCTCTTGAGAGAATCGGGTATATTGAAAAATTACTATATGAATATGGATCGGAACAATATAAGGCAGACATAAGAAAAATACTCGTTATGGTTGCGCAGTCAGGTGCGATAGAGAGTCTTGGTGACAGCCTCGCGACTGCTGATATAGAAATGCAGAAACGTATCGTACGAATTTTTGGGGAAGCAGGCGCACAGGATGCAGCCGAACCTCTCATTGAACTTCTTAAGACAACTGTTGACTGGACTCTGAAAGCGAGAATAATAGAGAGTCTGGGCAAAATCGGAGCCATTGATTCTGTATCGCTTCTTATAAATTATATAAAGGACAATGAATACTGGGTGCGAAGGTCTGCGGTGGAAGCTCTGGGCTTACTCAATGCAGAGGACTATGCTGATGATATTGCAACCATACTCAATGACCCGAACCCGTTAGCCCGCGAATCAGCATTACGCGCCCTGTCTCTGCTAAAAGTAACCGCGAACTGGGATAAAATTGAACACATGCTCTTTGATCCGGCAGTCAAGGTAAGAAGTACGGCTCTTAATGTTATGAGGAGCCTCGGTATTGTAACAGATGAACAAAAAATTATTGATCTTATAAAAGAGTCATCTGAAGAAGTAAGGATAGAAGCAATTAAATATTTTACAGCCGTCGTGAATGAAAATGTGTTACCTGACGTAATCAAGATGCTGCCATATGCATCAACTCAATTAATGCGTGAGATTGTGCTTTATATTCAGAAAATTCAACCGGAGACGTTTTCTTATCTGCTTGATGTATTAAAATCTCACAAAATGAAACCGGAAGCAATTGCAGCCCTTTTTGAGATTGCAGCAATTATCAAAGACGACAGCGCCTTTAAATTTGTAGTTAAATTTACCGACTGTTCGGATGAATATTTACGGGAGCGGGCATTCAGGGTCCTGATATTCTTTGGTTATAAACAGAATGAAAAATTGTTTGAAAAAGCCCTGCTGGATCCATCGCGTGCAGTACGGGCTATCGTCCTTGCATGTGCAGGACCTGATTCAGACAGTAATTTTCTCAGTCGGGCTAAAATGCTGGTTAAAGATCCTGATGAGGACGTCAGACTTGCACTGGCACTTGCTATAGGTTCAACAGGCTTACCTGAGTTTAAACC
>CALZMZ010000024.1:27892-40442 GCA_945788685.1 Thermodesulfovibrionia bacterium
TAAAGAAATTACTTCCAGGGCAAGAAAAACAAGAAACCTTGAAGTTGCATTTATGTTTGCAAATAATGACAGGGAATTTGCGAATTATCTTGCCAAAAGACTGAAAGAATCACTTGATCCAATCATGAGGATGCAGGCCATAGAAATTCTTAAGCTTATTGCAATCCCGGAAATTTTTACTACTATATTGAGTGTTATGAAGAAAGACCCTTACGCGGATGTGAGATTGGAGGCAATGAACATACTTGTTTCAATCGACAGGGAAGATGAGGTTATTGCTGCTCTGTCATCATCACTTGCTGATCCCGAGCAGCGTGTCCGGGACAGGGCTGTAATGCTGCTTGGTAAATATAAGAATACAAAAGCCTTGGAAGCCCTGCTCCACGTTCTTGATACGCCTGACAGGGAATTCAGGGAAGCGGTTACCACATCTTTGTCTCATCTTTTAAGCGGAGACCCTGGATACATTGCAAAACTTGTTGAAAGTGTGCCTGAAACAAAAACAAGAAAGATAGGAATGGCCTGGCTCATGGGCAAAAGCAGAAAACGTGGATCTCTTAACTTTCTGGTAAAACTTCTGTCGGATGATGATCCTGATGTCCGTGCTTCGGCAGTAGGGGCTCTTGCAAAGTTCAAAAACAGACAGCTTTTTAACACCCTGGAGCAGAGTATTTATGATCCGAATGAGAGGGTGCGTGCTGCTGCAATTAATGCAATAGCCGCAACAGGAGGAGAACGGGCGTTTGACCTTTTGAGTACAGCTCTTGAGGACATAGATGACTTTGTCAGATCAAGGGCCGCGATAGGCCTGGCCAGGATTAATCTCAAGATGTCCATCAATGTAGTCAGATCAAAGCTGAGTAAATTCCCTGAACTCAGATCCTATTTAATAGGTCTCCTTTTTGCAGCAGGTGAACCCCACAATAAACTTGGAGAGATGGACGTTATTGCAATAAGTGTTGTAGATGAAGTATGTGACAAGGAGAAGATGAAAAGTATTTATAAAAAGTCATCGGAAAGGGAAAGAAGGCTTCACGCGTTCAGGGTTTTAAGCCTGAACACCGGTTGGGAAGGGTACAAATTCATGCAGAGCGCTCTTAAAGACCCTCTTCCTGAGATACGTGAAGAAGCGAGCAGGATATTAAGTGCAAATTGATATGATAGAACTTGATACAATTTACAGATTTATTGAATATTTTTTCATAACCTATTTTTTTTTATTTAATACATTAAACCTGTTCTTTCTTGCCTTTGCTTTTTATGATGTGAGGCGACTGGTAATCAGCAGGGGATATGAAGGATTTGATATTGCCATGAAATCTCCGTTGACCCCTCCTCTGACCATCATTGTTCCTGCGTATAACGAAGATAAAACTATTGAAGAATCTATCCAGTCTTTGGTTAAGCTTACATTTCCAAGGCTTGAGATAGTCATTGTCAATGATGGCTCAACTGACAGGACAATGGATGTTCTGAAGAAAGCGTATGACATGAAACGTATTGATATAAATTATGTTGAGCGTATAACTACCGCAAAAGTAAAATCATACTATGTATCAAGGGTGGACCTCCCTGAGCACATCAACCGGTTTGTTGTGATTGACAAGGCAAACGGTGGTAAAGCAGATGCGCTGAATGCGGGAATCAATGCATCTTTCTGTCCGTATTTCGTTTCCATTGATGCTGATTCTATCATTGATGAAGCTGCTCTGTTGCAGGCTTTCCGGTCAGTGCTGGATAATCAGGATATTGTTGCGGTGGGAGGTCAGGTGGCGATTGTAAACAGCTCACGCGTTGAACATGGCAAGGTAATTGAACCACGCCTGTCAAAAAAATGGATAGTGAGGTTTCAGATCGTTGAATATATCCGATCCTTCAGTCTTGGAAGAACAGCACTGTCACGTCTCAGGGCAATACTGATCATATCCGGAGTGTTCGGGATATTTCACAAGGAATTTGTCCAGAATATCGGGGGCTATCTGACTAAATTTGTAACTTCCAAAATTGCATCTGAGTATACCGGTAAGGAAGTTGAAACAGTCTGCGAGGACATGGAAATCATAGTAAGAATGCAGCGTTATATCCAGGAGAAAAAACTCAATAAAAGGATTGCCTATATTCCTCACCCGCTTGCATGGACTGAGGCCCCGGAGGACTACTCCAGCCTTTCCAAACAGCGCAACAGATGGCAAAGGGGATTAATTGAGACCATGATATATCACAGGAAGATGTTCTTCAATGTTCACTACGGGCGAATCGGTTTATTTGCCTTTCCATATTTTTTCATTTTTGAGCTGCTTGGTGCACCCATAGAACTGTTCGGATACATTACTCTCCCCTTACTGTTTTATCTTGATAATCTTAATTACACCTATCTTTTCCTGTTTACCGTCGTGGCCATCGTATACGGGATTTTTTTGTCAGTTATGTCTGTTGTCATGAGTGCCTGGCCGCACAGGACTTCTGAAACTGATGTCTCTGGAAAGACACTTATTTACTTTAAGAGTTCGAGAGAAATTATCATGCTGGGTATCGCCGGACTTCTTGAAAATCTCGGATATCGTCAATTGACCGTCTGGTGGAGATTAAAGGCTATCGTTGACTTTTTCAAGGGCAAGAAAGGCTGGGATAAATTTGAACGAAAAGGTTTTGGTGAGGATAAGCAAAAAGGAGAACAGAATGCAGTCATTTCAGCGTAGCATCATGTGTCTCCCGTCTTGTTGCAGTGAATGATTGAAATTAATTATTGATGACAATAGTATGTGCATGTGATTAATGGTCCGCCAAAGGCTCCCTTTTTATAATCACTATGACATGCTTTGCATAGAGTATCGCTGCCCAGAGAATTTATTCTGATTTGATGACCTGTGTCTGCCCATAAAATCTCGTCTTCATCAACATGAGGAAATATGTCATTATCGTGACAGCTGTTACAGGCAATGGAAGTACCGCCTCCGTTGAAATCAGTCCCATGACAGCTGGACGCACATTCTTCATTGCCCGTATCTTGAAGTACATAACTCTCAACGTAAAATCTTCCATGGTTTGATGAACTGCTCATGTCAGTCCAGTCTGCATTGTGAGGATAGGGTCTGTGACAATCAAAACATGGTACATTGGTGTCACCTCCATTGAAATCAGTCCCATGACATGCTCCGGAACAGGTGCTGTTACTGTTCGTGACAACATAATCGCCGTGATTGTCCCATTCAACCCAATCTGTTTCATGTGGATAGGGATCATGACATTCCCTGCAGTTTATATTACTCAGACCTCCGAGATAATCATCTCCATGGCATCCTTTACAGACGTCTTTTTCATTTTTGATTGAGTACAGTCCATGACCCTCAGGGGTCTCCCAGTCCTGGCCATGCGGGTAGGAGACATGACAACCTGTACAGGACACAGCACTTAATCCGCCGGACAGGTCAGGACCATGACATGCAGTCTGGCAACTGTCAGTGCCTTTATCTCTTACAAAGACGCCATGGTCTTCTATATTTCCCCAATCCGCATCATGAGGGAAGAGGCTGTGACATGTATAACAGGAGGTTGCTGTGCCCTTTCCTGAATAATCCTCTCCGTGACACATGACTGCACAGCTATCTATTCCACTGTTCTGTGCAGAAACTCCATGCTGGGCCGGCTCGTTCCAATCCTGGCCGTGAGGGTAGGGAGGATGACACTCAAAGCATGATGTCAGTGATGTCCCGCCCTGGAAGTCATCACCATGGCAGATTCCACAGCTCTGTATATCATTTGCAAGTGCATATAGACCATGTGAACCAGGATCAGCAAATCCAGCCGCGTGAGGATAGATTGATCCCGTACTCTCGTTGATCAGATCATCGAGGGAGGAGTTCTGTTCAGGGGAATAGACCCCTGATCCGCAGGAAAAACTTATGAAGGCCAACGATAAAATGTAAAAAAACAGTTTGTTTGAAAACAGTGTTTTTTCAGTTGATCCTGTGGCCTGCTTAAGCTTATTTAAGAATATATAAAACATAACGGATTCAGCAATTAATAATTTAATGTATCAGATGATGCATTTTATTTCAGTACAATCATTTCAATTTTTATGACATAAGATGCACACTGCATCTTTTGATTTTGAAAGCCTGCTTTTGAATCCCGGAGGGTGAGGATTTCCCCCCGGTCCTGCAGTCCCGGATTGATTGATTGCATGGCACTCGATGCAACTTGTGGCTGCTCCCTTCTCATGGCATGCAGCACAGGTAAGGATATCCCTCCGTGCTGCCCTGCCATGTGATAACAGAAAATCAGGAGGATGTATGTCATGTTGGTTTCTGAAATCCAGTGCAAAGCCTTTCCTGCTGTGACAATTCTGGCAGAATGAGGTCCTGTGACATTTCACACACAGACTTGCATCCCTCCGGGCATCAATCTGGTGGCGTGACTGAAAATCACCCCTGTGTATGAAGTTCCTGTCTGTATCAAATCTGTTTTTTTCGCTTGCTGTAATGATGGGTCTGCTGCTGTGACAGTCCATGCAGAATCCATCCATATGGCACTGGGCACACAGCAGTCCCCGATTGTCTTTTGAAACGTAATCCTTATGTCGCTTTAAAAAGTCTGCTTTGTGAGAATACCTGGTAATAGGTTTTAACTCCTTGGAACCGAGGTTTCTGTGGCATTTACTGCAGAGCATATTGTTGTAATCTTCCTCATGGTGACACTGGAAACAGTCTTTATGATTCGGGATTTTATTTATCAGTGGATTCTCACTCACCCTGACTTTTTCATGACAGAAACTGCACTCATCAGCGCCCTCGTCAATATGGAACTTATGGGAAAAGTTCAGGGCTGTTTCAGCCCTGGATAAGAGTTCCGGATTCTTAATATCACGGTGACACATGATACAGTCAGTTTCCACTTCATCGTGGCATTCTCCGCAGACCTCCATCTTCGGGATGCGGCTGCTCATCACATTATCACTCTTAAGGATGCTGATGTGACAGGTCTGACACGTTACTTCCATTTCAACATGAATACGGTGAGAAAAATTCAGATCACTCGATGCCGTTGTTAAAGCTATCGCCTTCTCAGGGTCATGATGACAGACCAGGCAATCATCAGGGGATGAATCATCATGACACTCTGAACAGAGACCAATGTGTTTGTTATTTTTGAAAGCATTCTCCGGCAGTAGTCTGTCATAAGATGTATTGCTTGTTTGGGCACCTGCATGACACATAATACACTCAACTTCCATCTCGAGATGCAGCATATGGGAGAAATTGAGATGCGTCGTGCTCTCAGGAAAGAGATCGAGTTTTATGCCAAGATCGGGATGACACATGACACAGGTATCCGTATCCTTTACTTCATCATGGCATTCCTCACATACTCCCATAGAGGGCAGATGACTGTTCAGGTCGTTTTCACTTAATTCAATCCCGTCATGACAGGTGAGACACTCCACTTCCATATCTGCGTGTATCTTGTGAGAAAATATCATTGTATCCTGTTGCTTGATATGATAGAAACACGATGAGATTGAGGAAATGATAAAAATAAGTAATGTAAATTTTATGAAAGCTGATAATTTCATCTAATCCTTCTCTCTGGCTGTATCAAAGTTGAAATCATATACCAGTTTAAAAATACTTCGGAGTTCATTTTCATAAAACGGGGTGCTCCGGTAATCAATGCCGAATTCAAGGTTAAGCTTCTTTCCTAAAGCATAGCGAATATCTCCTCCGATCGAGAATGAGTAATCCCTGTCAAGAGTCTTCTCATCAAGAAGCACAAGCAGTGTATCATTTGCCAAGGTAATTCTGTTGTTTAAATTAAACCTGTTCAAAAGCTGCAGATCATAATAGCCGCTAACTTTATCATCGTGTCTGTTCACCCTGCCGATAATATAATTTTTCCTGTGCTCACCATATCTGAATTTACAGCCTGCTCCGAAACTGACCGCCGAGTCGTCAAAATCATAATTGTAATACCTGACAGCAGCACTCAGCGATGTAGATCTGGTCAGGTCATAGTCCATATCTATGCCGATGTCATGTTGTTTGTTCACTGAGAAGACCCAGAAAATGGATGTTTTATCAAGCAGCAGCGATGGGACCGTCTGATTATAATCTATTGCAATAGTGAGGTGCTGTGCAGGTTGATACAGGGAATATATTTCCAGATCATAAAAGTCTTCAGCTAACAGGTCGTAATAAGCGTGTCCATAAAATTCGAGGCGTTCACTGACAGTATAATTGCCGTCAATGCCTATATTCTCATGTGATGGTTCGCTATCATCGGATACCACTTCATAGGAAAGGCCAACTTCTTTTTGACGACCCATGGCATAGTGCAATCTTGTTCCGGCAGTGTTATCGCCTTCGAACCCCCCCGCAGCGCCGTCCACTGTCCTTCCCATATAGAGTCCGATGCCTATCCCCTTTGTGATTGAGTATCTCCCAAACACACCATCTATGATTTCATTTGTTACTCCGAGGTAGATAAACTGCCTGCCTGCCCGGATATTTTTCCTGTATTCATTGTCAAGCCAGTCAATATAAATTATATTCAACCAGGGGTCAACGGCATCGCTCTGAAAACCTTCATCAGCTTCAAAGTTGATATACCCATTTGTATAAAAACTAAGACCCTTAATCGGGAATGCATTAATGGAAAGGGTAAAGAATTCCTGTAATTGAGCATGATTTTCATTGTCGTCGACAAAGGTTTCATCATACATTCTTAAAATGGTTGTCGAATTCCCTGAGATATATGCAGCATGAGACAGGCTGGGGATAAAGAGCGCACATAGAATGAGTGTATAAATAATTTTCAGAAATATGGATGAACTCTTTCCGTATGGCTCTATTGTCCAGCGTCTTACAGGTATGTGATTACAGGTGAAAAGACGGAGCAGTGCTGATCTTCCGCGGCTGTACAGATGCATGATCCAAAAAAAACAACAATGTCTGGATGAAGAGAGTAAACAGTGAATTAAAGAAATACAGCAGTGAACATCTCTGGAAAGAGCTGAGCGTACTGTGGTGTTAATTATCCAATCCCTTTAGTATTTTTCTCGAGACTGATCCGGGAAGAGCTAAACCCATATTCATGTATCATCCCTGTTTATTTCAATAATCCGGGCTAAGTGAGTTTATCAAGCACACTGGTAATTGTCAATAGCATGACAGACAAAATGGATAACAACAAGGGAAGAATATATTCTTACTTTGCTTCTTTGTGATGGTTATGGAACATGTCCTTTATTTTGTCCATAAATCCTTTGGAGATATCATCGCCGCTTATTTCTGCAAACTCCCTGAGGAGTTCCTTTTGTCGAGGAGTCATTTTTTTGGGGACATCAATAAACACATTTATATATTGATCACCTCTGCCATAGAGTGCCTGCCGGTATTTTAATATGTGAACTGCCATCCATTGTGGGCACCTCGATCTCTCCTCCAAATGATGCCTGTACAAATGAGATAGGTACCTCACAAAGAAGGTCATTTTCTTTTCTTTTAAAGAATGGATGGGGTTTTACACTGAGCACAACGTATAAATCACCGTGAGGTCCTCCGTGAGTGCCGGGTTCTCCTTCACCGGATACTTTCATCCTGATGCCTGTATCAACTCCTGCGGGTATTTTCAGAGAGACAGTTTTTTCAGCTCTCAAACTGCCGTGACCTTTACAGTCAGGACAGGGATCGGAAATGACCTTGCCCTCTCCGCCACAGGCCCCGCATGTCCTGGCTATCGTAAAAAAGCCCTGCTGGAGTTTTGTCTGTCCGCTCCCCTGGCAGGTCCTGCACACTTCAGGTTGTGTTCCTTCCCGTGCCCCCGAGCCATTACAGCTTGCACATTTTTCCCATCTGGGTATTTTTATTTTCTTTTCTGTTCCGGAGACTGCGTCTTTCAGGTTTATCTCAAGGTCGTAACGAAGGTCCTGTCCCTTGGTTGGACGTGTTCTGCTTCTGCCTGCAAAATCACCAAATATATCTCCAAACATGTCGCCAAAGATATCGCCGAATCCTGAACTGAAGTCACTGAATCCGCCAAACCCTCCAAAACCTGCTCCTGCACCCTCTGCTGTACCAAACTGGTCATAGTTGGATTTCTTCTGTGGATCACTCAGACAGGAGTACGCCTCATTTATTTCCTTGAACTTATCCTCTGCTGTACTGTCTCCCGGATTCCTGTCAGGGTGATATTTGAGGGCAAGCTTTCTGTATGCCTTTTTGATATCTGAATCAGACGCGTTTCTGTCCAGTTCAAGAGTGCTGTAAAAATCTTTTGACATGATAATTAAAGTGAGAAGTTGAAAGTGAGAAGTGAGATGTTTAAAAAACCAGTTCTTACTTCTTAGTTCCTACTTCTCAATTGTCTTTTTTCTCCTCTGTTTCTTCAAATTCTGCTTCTACGACATCTTCCTTGTCCTTGGGGGCTTCTTCAGTTTCGGCTGCTTCCGCTCCCGGCTGCTGTGCTTCAGCACCTGCTGCTCCTGCCTTATACATTTCTTCGGATATTTTGTGTGAAGCTGTAGTCAGCTCTTCAATAGCCTTTTTCAGTTCATCAGGATCTGTTGCCGTGTCCTTGAGGTTTTTACATTTCTCAAGAGCAGCATTGATCTTCTGTTTCTCATCATCTGAAACCTTGTCGCCGTAATCCTTTAAAGATTTTTCAACCGTATAGATAAGAGTGTCAGCCTCGTTTTTTGCTTCCGCAAGGCTACGCCTTTTCCTGTCCTCATCCGCATGAGATTCAGCATCTGTCGTCATTTTATTTATTTCGTCATCAGAGAGGCCGCTCGAAGCGGTTATCTTTATCGACTGTTCTTTGCCAGTACCCTTGTCCTTTGCTGAAACATGAAGGATACCGTTTGCGTCAATATCAAAAGTGACCTCGATCTGGGGAACTCCTCTTGGCGCCGGAGGTATGCCGACCAATTCAAAATTACCAAGCAGCTTGTTGTCATTGGCCATCTCCCTCTCACCCTGGCAGATCTTGATGGTAACGGCAGGCTGATTGTCAGCTGCGGTTGAAAAGACCTGGCTTTTCTTGGCTGGGATGGTTGTGTTTTTTTCAATAAGCTTTGTAAAGACGCCTCCCAGTGTTTCTATGCCAAGAGAAAGCGGCGTTACATCAAGGAGAAGTACATCTTTTACCTCACCTTTTAATACACCTGCCTGGATTGCAGCCCCTGATGCAACTACTTCATCAGGATTAACACCCTTGGATGCTTCCTTGCCAAAGAACTCCTTTACTATTTCCTGGACTTTCGGTGTCCTTGTCTGACCGCCAACCAGGAGCACTTCGTTAATGTCAGAAGCGCTCAGCCCGGCATCTGACAGAGCTGTCTTGCAGGGTCCAATGGTCCTTTTTATCAGATCATCAGTCAACTGTTCAAATTTGGCACGGGAGAGTTTTAGGACAAGATGTTTTGGTCCGCTTGCATCAGCTGTAATAAACGGAAGGTTTATCTCTGTTTCCATTGCTGATGATAATTCGATTTTGGCCTTTTCAGCGCTTTCCTTTAATCGCTGTAATGCCATTTTATCATTTCGAAGGTCTATGCCCGCATCCTTTTTGAATTCATCGACCAGCCAGTCCATGACCTTGATATCAAAATCATCACCGCCAAGGTAGGTGTCGCCATTAGTTGATTTGACCTCAACAACACCTTCACCGATCTCCAGTATTGAGATATCAAATGTACCGCCGCCCAGATCATATACGGCTATTTTCTCTTCCTTCTTTTTGTCCATCCCATAAGCAAGGGAGGCTGCGGTAGGCTCATTGATTATCCTGAGAACATTGAGTCCTGCAATCTTGCCGGCATCCTTTGTTGCCTGACGCTGGTTGTCATCGAAATAAGCGGGCACAGTAATAACCGCATCTGTTACTTCTTCACCAAGATAGTCCTCAGCTGCCTGCTTGAGTTTCTGAAGAATCATTGCAGACACTTCCGGAGGAGAATATGTTTTTCCATGTGCTTCAACATGGGCATCGCCGTTTGAAGCAGCCGCAATTTTATAAGGAAGCTTCTTGATCGCTTCCTTTGACTCCTTCGAATCATATTTTCTTCCCATGAGTCTTTTAATGGAAAAGATTGTATTTTCCGGATTTGTTATTGCCTGTCTTTTTGCGACCTGTCCGATCAGCCTTTCCCCTTTGTCAGTAAATGCGACTACAGACGGGGTGGTTCTTGTTCCTTCCTGATTTGCTATTATTGTAGGTTCACCGCCCTGCATGACTGCAACAGCAGAGTTGGTTGTTCCGAGATCGATGCCGATTACTCTCCCCATAAATTACTCCTCCTGATTATTAACTTTTATAATTATTTATCTATATGTAAATGTTGACTTGTTCTAATCGTCGTTATTGTCGTCTGTTGCCGGTTTTACAGAGACACCTACCATGGCTGCTCTTAAAACTCTTTCTTTTAACTTGTAGCCCTTTCGGAACTCCTTTACTATAATATTTTCTTCAGTATCGGCTGATTCTATCTGTGACATGGCGTGATGCACAACAGGGTCAAATGGCTTGCCCAGGGCATCGATCGTTACCAGACCATGTTTTTCAAGAACGCCTGTAAGTTCCTTCAGAGTAAGGTTTACACCCTCGGCAAGAGAACTGGATGTTTCACTATCTGTCGAATGCTGAAGGGCAAGTTCAAGGTGGTCTATGACAGTAAGGATATCAGTAATGATATCTTCATTGGCATATTTAAGAAGCTCTTCCTTATTCCTGTCAGATATTTTTCTATAATTTTCAAAATCAGCATAAAGTCTGACATATTTGTCCTGGGCCTCAGCCAGCAATTGCTGCACATCTTCCCGGTTTTCCTGAACTTCATCTTGGTCTACAGCAGTATCTTTATCTTCTGCATGATCAGTCTCTTTATCAGAGTCGTTCATCTCCTCTTGAGTGTTTTGCTCTTTTGACATCTAATATACCTCGTTAGTTTTCTGATAAGATCCGGGTTAAGGCTTTTGCGGTATGATCAACAATAGGAATAAGCTTTTTGTAGTTCATGCAGGTCGGGCCGATTATGCCGATAGCGCCGCCTGACCGTTTATCATCATTATATGTTGCTGCAACCATGCTCATTTTACTCATCGCAGGTATGATACTTTCCAGTCCTACTACCACTTTAATACCTTTTGAACCGCTAAGCTGGTTTAATAGTTTAAGCATGAACTGTTTGTCTTCAATGGCCCTTAAAATATCCTTGACCTGTTGTGAATCAACGAGATCAGGAAGATATGAAGTGCCGGAAAAACTGTTAAGCGACAGAATGTCATCATCCATAATAATATAATCGTTAAAGAGATATAGGACACTTGTAACGATTCTGTCATAAGCCTCCTGGTCCTTGATTAACTGATAAGACAATATTTCTTTTACGTCTTTAATCTGCTTCCCGGCAAAATTACTGTTTATATAATGAGCTGCTTTGTCGAGCTCCTGCTGGGTGTATGACTTGTCCAGTTCAACAAAAGTATTCTTAACAATTCCTTCATCTGATATCAGCATGGACAATGCTTTTCTTTTATCATATTTAATGAACTTGACATGCTTCAGTACCATATCTTCGATTTTCGGGGGAATGGCTATTGCCAGATTGTGAGAAAGCAGAGAAAGTGTCTTTGCTGCTTTTTTTATAACACCGTTGCTGTCATTTTCTGTGCTTTTGAGTCTCAGTGACAACTCATAAGACATGCTGTCGCTTATGGATAATGGATGGTCCTCTAACAGGGAATTAACATAAAATTTATACCCCTTTTCTGTCGGTACTCTTCCCGCTGACGTGTGGGGCTGTGTGATATAACCCATTTGTTCAAGACTGGCCATGGCATTTCTGATTGTTGCCGATGACAGATTCAGGGGATATCTCTTGATTAACAGTAATGAGCCAATAGGTATATTCAGATCGATATGGCTCTGGGTTACTGCCAGCAGTATTTTTTTCTGTCTTTCATTAAGCATAATTCTATATTTTAGCACTCTCTATCGGTGAGTGCTATTAATATAGCAGCAATTTTTGTCAGCTGTCAAGAAAACGGATAGCATCAAATATCAGACATGTTTGGAAATAATCAGAAATTTTCTATCTAAGTTTTAGAATATTAAATGGGATGAAAGATCTGATAACAGGCAATTTAAATTAATATTGTAAAATAGCTAATTAGGAGATAATATGAGACAGGGATTGATTTTTTTATTATTGTTATGAGCTTGTGATATCAAGAGCAATTAAGAGAAATATTTAGAATAATATATATAATCTTGAATAATTGCTGATTTTGGGGTTTTGACAGTAATTGGCAATTGTGGTAATAATAACAAGCTAAATTATTCGCTGGAATAATCTGCTATAATGTAGGTGAGAAGTAAGGACTTCACGGTTATTATTTCTATATCTTCATCTGATCTTTGAGAACTTAAAAAGTAGGCCCGCAAGTCAATTTATTTTATAATTTGAGAGTTTGATTCTGGCTCAGAACGAACGCTGGCGGCGCGCTTAACACATGCAAGTCGAACGGGGTGCTTGGAGCTGATCGCTTCGGCG
>CALZMZ010000025.1 GCA_945788685.1 Thermodesulfovibrionia bacterium
AATAAAACATTTATAACTCCAGAAAAACACCTGCAGGTCTTAAAAAAGATATCACTTGAAATTGCAGAAGGTGAAATGACCGCCCTTACCGGTCCTTCAGGAGTTGGCAAGAGCACTCTGCTTCATATCATGGGCACCCTTGACAGGCCTACTTCAGGACATATCCTGTATAACGGTAATGATGTTTTTAAATTCAGCAATGATGAACTGGCCCGCTTCAGAAGCAGTTCAATCGGTTTTGTATTCCAGTTTCACCATCTCCTGCCTGAATTCAATACCCTGGAAAACACCCTAATGCCTGCCCTGATTGCCGGTATCAGCCATGAGGATGCCGATAAAAAGGCAAAGCAGCTTCTGGGTGATGTAGGACTTTCAGAGAGATTCACCCACAAACCCGGAGAACTGTCCGGCGGTGAACAGCAGAGAGTTGCGGTAGCAAGGGCCCTGATGCTCGATCCTAAAGTGGTTCTTGCTGATGAGCCCACCGGCAATCTTGATACAGGGACAGGAGAAGACCTATTCGGCCTGCTGAAAGATCTTAATAAAAAGGGGACCACTTTTGTCATTGTAACCCACAACGAAATCCTGGCATCGCAATGCAGCAGAATTATAAAAATGAAGGACGGAACTATAATCTAAATTACAATTTACAAATTACAAATAAATTCCAAATAACAAAAATTAAATAAAAAACATCAGGTAACCAGCAGTTAATTTGAAATCTGTAATTTGTAATTTTCTTTAAGTTATGTTGACAAGTTTATCCGACGAAACCTTTGAACAATTCCTTTTACAGGCTTCAGTTCATACCTCGATCGACCTGAGAAATATATCATTCATTGATCCCTTTGGCATGGTCGGTATCCTGGAGACAGGCAGGTATTATAAATCAATTAATGCTGACAGAACGCTGCTTCTTCCAACGTCTGAACATGTACTTAAATATCTTGAGCGTATGGATTTTTTTAAGCACTGCAAGCAGTATTTTTCAGTCCAGTCATCTTCAACGGCCACATCTGACATGTATTTCAGGAAAAAATATTCTGATGTATTACTGGAAATAACACCCATCGAAAAATCAGAAGATATTCATTATATTGTAAGTAAGGTTAAACAACGCGCCCATAATATTCTCAGCAAACACCTGCATTATGATGACAGCGCAATTAACGGATTTATCGTTTCACTATCTGAGGTCTGTCAGAACATTATTGAACACAGTGAAAATACGGGCTTTGTCGGTATTCAGAAATACCATTTTCAGAAATATAAAAAAAATGTTGTAAAGATAGCGGTCATGGACCTCGGAATCGGTTTTTCAGGGTCCCTGTCTGACAGGGTTTCTTTAGTCGGAGATCTGGAAGCTATTGAAATGGCATTACTTAAGGGAGTATCCAGACATAGTGATGAAGGCAGAGGCCATGGACTTGCTGCAGTCAGAAAGTTTGTGCATAACTGGAACGGAAAGATGTCGATACGATCAGGAACAGCAAAGCTCTCAATCATTCCATCCTGGTCATGGGGAAAGTCAAGGGAGCCGGACCTTACAAGATTCCCCGGTGCTCAGATCAATATAATGCTGCCGGAAGTATAATTGAGAACTGGGAAGTGGGAAGTGGGAAGTTTCAACTTTTATTTTTTTAACTTCTCACTTTCAACTTCTGACTTTTAACTTTTCTTTATGAATAACAAACCTGACAATATGAAAGATTTGGCTTTAGAGATTAAAGACACATTTGACACAGTCTCTCCATTTATAGAAAAACATACCGCCCTGGTCTGTCCGGAATGCAACCATCTCTGCTGCAAGGACAAACATGGCAGACATGATGAAGATGACATAAGATTCCTTAATGCACTTGATGAGAGTATTCCTCTGGATCAGCCCGACCGTGATGAGTCAGGACCATGCCGATATATGTCTGATACAGGATGCTCCATTGGCCGATATTTAAGGCCTTTTCGCTGCACTCATTTTTTTTGTGATCCGCTTTTAAAAAGCCTGGAGAATGATAATGCCAAACTGTACAGACCTACCATCATTTTTTTCTTGACAAAGATTTATATATATGCTTCAATTGAATCAATTGAATCAGTAGAATAATATGAACTTCATGTAAAATAGAGGATAATCAGTGGCTTATTACAGAGTTACAGATGATAATTCTCAGCAGCCGCAGGATATGTATCTCGATGTATTTTCTGAATTTGATTTTTCTTACATCGATAACGCATGTAACTACTTCTGTCCTGAATGCAGAAAGTCAGCAAGTTGCGAGATTTATGTTGATATCAAAAACGAATGGGAATTCTTATATATGTAGATTAACCACATCCTGCATGGAATGGCATAAATCAATTAATTAGAAATTCAGTATTTCATGTTAAATGCATTAAAGGAGGTGTGATATGCAAAAGACCAAGACAGCTAAAAAAGAACAGGAAAGCGATGCTTACAGAAATCTGCCGGTTTTTGAAGACAGACGAATAGATTCAGTGAAAAGAAATTTCGCAATCGGAATTGACCGGGTAGGCACTGCAATGTCTTTGAGCAATGGATCATCCCGTTCAAGGAAGCAGTTAAACAGAAACTGAATCATACATATAAGATTAATATTAATCACTCTCACTTTTGTCACTTAACTCCCCTGTTAAATGATAAATTCAATGAACTCATCTTTTCTAAACGCATTATATCATCATGTTTCAATCAATTATCGTATGAGTGATACATATATTTTTGAAGGTATCTTAAGTGACGATTTCATATAATCTTTACTCGATCCTGAAAAGCAGGATTGGTAACGGGTCAACTGATCTTGTAACCAGACAGTCAGGGGGCGTGATAAGGGGAATAATTGAATCTGATCTCATTAAAGAACAGGAAGGGTCTATAGTAGCCCTGGATTTTTCCGGAATTGGTATAGTGGATTATTCCTGTGCTGATGAGATTGTCGCCAAGCTTGTATCCAGACTGCTGAGTGGTGAGTATGGTGATAAATATATTATGCTGACAGGCCTTAATGAAAACCAGAGAGAAAATATTGAAGTTGCGCTCGAAAGAAAAGATCTCGCGGTCATGGCAGAAATGAGAGACAATAATAAAACATTGCTGGGAAACCTGAATAACTATCTCAGGGAAACGCTTCAGCTTATCATAAATAATGGTAAAATTACGGCCAAAGACCTTTCTGAGGCAATGGGTCTTGAATCAAATACCAGCGGGACAAGGCTGCTTAACCTGCACAAGAAACGACTTGTAATTAGAAGAGATGAAACCCGGTCCGGCGGCAAAGTATGGGCATATGAGCCGCTTTGACCATATACATTGAGACATTTTTTTATTTACAAGTTTGTTTACATAGAGTATTATCAATCCTATATTCTATATATATAAGAGATATGTATATATATTTGGTTCAACATGCAGAGGCATTAAGTAAAGATATTGATCCTTCTCGTGGTCTGTCAGAGAAAGGCATGGACGACATTACCAGGGTGTCCCGGTATATATCCGGGCTTGATATAGATATCCAGGAGATCCTTCATAGCGGTAAAAAAAGGGCATATCAGACAGCACAGGTCCTGGCAACTCATCTGAAAATCGAAGATAATATAAAAGAGACAGATGGACTTTCCCCCATGGATGATCCTGCAATATGGTTCTCAAAATTAAATGACCTTAATAAAAATGTGATGCTTGTGGGACACATGCCCCATATGGCAAAACTTTCAGCATTGATTTTATGTGGACCGACAGATAAAAAAGCAATTGAATTTGAGATGGGATGCATTGTCTGTTTACACCGGGATGATGATCAGACCTGGTCAATAGACTGGATAGTAAAGCCAAAAATAATTAATTAAAATTATGACTGCAGAAGCATTAGGTTACTTAATCATAGGGGCTGTATTTGGTATAGCACTTGGAGCAATACTTGCCTGGCTCATCGTATCTTCCAGGCTTGCCAGGCAGGTCTCGGAACAGGAAAGTAAATCAAAAAGTATTGAAGCGGTGAACAGTGAGCTCAGACAGCAGATAGAACAGAAAGCTGCAGAACTGAGACAGAACCAGGAAGACCTCCGGAATGAGTCCCAGAACCGGGCAGCGCTTGAAGCAAAATATTTTGAGGCTGATAAAAACTTCCAGGCAATAGAAAAGGAACTGATCGATAAATTCAGTTCACTGTCGCTTGATGCACTTTCAAAGAATTCCGAGGAATTTTTAAAGCTTGCAGAGGAAAAACTCAAGTCACAGTCTGTTGAAGGGACCAAAGAGCTGGCGAGCAAAAAAGAGCTCATTGACAAGACGCTCCATACAATGGACAAAACCCTTTCAGATGTAAAGCAGAAAATCGAAGATGTGGGCAGGGGAAATGTTGAAGTCTCAACTCTCATCAAAAAACATGAGGACATAACCACAAAACTGAAGGACACAACAGACCACCTTAAACAGGCGCTTGCAAGCTCAAAGAAACGGGGCGAATGGGGTGAGCGCATGGCCGAGGACATCATTCACCTTGTTGGCATGGTAGAGGGGGTCAACTACCTTAAACAAAAGACCCTTAAAAACTCATCCGGCAGACCTGACTATACGTTTCTCATGCCGAACCATCTCAAGATCAACATGGACGTTAAATTCCCCCTGGACAATTATCTCAATTATCTCGAAGCCGAATCTGATAAGGACAGGAAACGTTATAAAGATGAGCTGCTGAAAAATACAAGAACGATGATCAAACAGGTGACCACAAGGGACTATATTAATCCCTCTGAACACACTGTTGATTATGTACTGATGTTTATACCCAATGAACAGGTCTTCAGTTTTATAAATGAGTCAGACACAATGATCATGGATGAGGCCCTGAAAAAGAAGGTTGTGCTCTGTTCTCCCTTCACACTCTATGCAGTTCTTGCTGTAATCAGACAGGGCATTGAAAACTTTAACCTGGAGCAGACCGCCTCGGAAATCCTGAAGCTTCTGGGAGAGTTTTTAAAACAGTGGAACAATTACAAGGACAAATTCAAGGTAATGGGTGACAGACTGGATTCAGCAAAAAAAGAATATGATGCACTGGACGGAACAAGGACCAATATGCTTGAGCGTCCCCTGCGAAAAATAGAGGTGATCAGAAAGCAGGAGCTGATCGGAGATAATAACGGATCTGCAAATAAAGAAGCGTCACTGCTTGATTGATATCTGTTTCATATAACCTTAACTGAAGGAGGGCTTTATGACAGAAAAACTTACCGAGGACGAATTCATTAAAAAGGCGATAGTCAGCCTCAGAAAAGACGGTTACAAAGGAATACATACTGTCTATTCCGGTTTTAACAACGCTTTCAAGAAGTACTATGACGGTGCTGATCCGATTACCGCCACGAACAAGATGGCAGGAGAAGGCAAGATCGTGATCAGGCCTGTCAAAGGCGGTGTTATGCTTTATCTCCCTGATGAAGCTCCTGCAGCAAAAGACGTGGGAGATGAGGCCCTGAAAAAGATGGGGCTCGACGCTTAACCAAAGTTTTAATTTATTACTGCAGATCTTTACCAACTGTCCTGTACAGACAGGATTATAAAACAGTTATGCCAAACATACTTGAACAGGCAAAGGAAATAAGGCGATTGTCGGGTGGATTTCAATCTGCCAGGGTGCTTATCACTGCCAATAATTACAGGGTCTTTGATTTCCTGGAAAAAGATCAGACCGCCAGTGCAGTGGCCCGAAAAATCAGGGCTGACAGACGCGCCACAGAAATCCTGCTGGATGCCCTGGCCGGAATGGAACTTCTGAATAAAAAGAACGGGAAGTATAAAAACAGGTCCATAGCTTCCCGTATGCTCGTTTCAGGGACAAAATACTACCAGGGTGACATTATCAGTCATTCAGAGATGATATGGGAAAGGTGGGCCAGCCTGGACAGAATTGTAAAAACAGGCAAACCATCATTAAGCCCGAGAAACCATACGGCCTTTATCCTGGGAATGCATAATCTCGCAGTTCTTAAAGCCGGAGAAATTATTAAAAGTATCGGGCTGGACAACGTTCATAAGGTCCTTGACCTGGGAGGCGGGCCCGGCACATATGCCATTGAAATGGCAAAAAAAGGACTGGACGTGTCACTGTTTGATCTGCCTGAAACCATGAAAATAGCAAGAAAAGTGGCAAAGCAGGCAGGTCTTGGAAAAAAGAGTATCAAATATATGGGTGGTGATTTTCTTCAGGATGATATTGGAAAAGATTATGACCTTATCCTGATAAGCCAGATTCTGCATATGTTCTCTGAAAGGATCAATATGGACCTGATAAGGAAATGCAGAAAAGCCCTGTCCAAAAACGGCAGGATCGTCATACATGAATTTTTCATAAATGAAGACAGGACCAGCCCTGTGTACAGTTCGCTCTTTGCTATTAACATGCTGGTAAACACGTCGGGAGGCCGTACATATTCACCCGGAGAGATAAGCAAATGGTTCAGGAGAGCAGGATTTAAAAAGGTCAGCAATAAAGCTGTGGCAGACGGGGTATTAGTCAGTGCAGGGAAATAGCTTTCGTATTTAATTCATTGCCGAATGTTCAGTTATTTCAAAATAATGAACTACCCTGCAGCAAATCACTGGGTGTAAACTGACTGTCATTCCCGAGGTCTGTTAATCGGGAATCCAGAAACCAAGTAGCATAATATCTCTGGATACCCGCTGGAGCCTGCCCTCGAATTTTGTAATCGGGGGCGGGTATGACAAACGCGGCAAACCACGGGGTATTGACCTCACAGATAAATAAACATAATGAGCAAACAGAAATTATCAATCCGTAAGCAGACAGAGGAGATAGAGAAAAAAACCTTCCACCCCAATGCATGTCTCAGCTCCAATAGCAAAGGAAGAAAGAGGAAGGAAAAAGGGGAGCAGATCAGGACATGCTTTCAGCGGGACCGGGACAGGATCATCCATTGTAAAGCTTTCAGAAGATTGAAACACAAGACACAGGTGTTTCTTGCTCCCAAAGGTGACCACTACAGGACAAGACTTACCCACACACTGGAGGTCTCACAGATAGCCAGGACTATAGCAAAAGCGCTCAGGCTTAATGAAGACCTGACAGAAGCCATTGCACTTGGTCATGATCTCGGCCATACACCATTCGGTCATGCAGGCGAAGATGTGCTGCGTGAAATATATCCCGGAGGCTTTGATCATTTTAAACAGAGCTTGAGAGTTGTTGATATTCTGGAGAGAAATGGCCTGGGACTTAACCTGACATTTGAAGTCAGAAACGGTATCGTGAAGCACTCCAAGGGCAAGGGTGAAATTTTCCCTTCAAGAGGCAGGAGCGAAACCCTGGAGGGCCAGATTGTCAGGGTGTCCGATGTCATCGCGTATGTGAATCATGACCTTGATGATTCGATTCGTGCCGGTGTTTTAAAGAAATCAAGCATCCCGGCAAAGTTTTTGAAAATTGGAGATTCCCCGTCAAAAAGGATAGATGTGATGGTCAAGGATGTTATTTACAGCACCATAAATGCAGACATGACCGAGGTCACCATGAGCAATAAGATAAAAGACCTCACCCACAGCCTTCGAGACTTTCTGTACAGCAATGTATATGAAAGTGATATGTCAAAGCAGGAGTTTAAAAAGGCACGGAAGATTCTTCTGGATTTATATCATTATTATCTTGAACACACTGATGAGGTGTTTAAAGAATACCCGAAAGATACGATATCAGGTAAAAACAGGATGGTCTGTGATTTTATTGCGGGCATGACAGACAGGTTTGCTCTTATGATGTATGAGCAGCTCTTTCTGCCCCAGCCATGGCTTGTTTTTTAATCCCGGTCGTATTAGAGTATAATGTATTGAGATTTTTCTCAGGCCTGTAAAGAGGTTATGGCAGCCTCTGAATTTCAAGTTTCACTTTGTGATTGCCAAAGTTTTTTTATATCTTTAACTGATTTATCTTGACAAGGAGGCTATGTCCTCTTATAATTTATAAAAATGATAGGAGGGATATAATGACAAAAGCGGATTTAGCTGACAGACTCTATGAAAAAATCGGTCTTCCCAAAAAAGAAGCCACAGCTATTGTGGAGACCTTATTTGATTCCATGAAAAATATTCTTTCCGAAGGTGAGTCCATAAAGATAACAGGATTTGGAACCTTCCTGGTAAGAAAAAAGGGCTCACGCAAAGGCAGAAATCCAAAAACAGGTACAGAACTTGAAATTGAGCAGAGAAAGGTTGTTACCTTCAAGCCAAGTCTTCAGTTCAAAGCACTTGTAGAGAAGGTGTAGTTCCACATGGGGTCTTCACCTCAGAAAAATTTAGTTACAGATAAACTGTTTTATAAGATCGGCGAGGTCAGCAGCATTGCTGAAGTGGAACCGCATGTCCTCAGATACTGGGAGTCAGAGTTCTCTTTTCTTAAGCCGAGAAAAAACAAAACCGGCCAGCGCGTGTACTCAAGAAAAGACGTGGAACAGGTACTTAAGATTAGAGACCTGCTTTATAAAGAGAAATTCACTATCGCAGGAGTGCGCAGAAAATTCGCAAGCAAATCCCAGAACAAACAGTCTGTATCCTTACAGACTGTACAGGGTGTGAAAAAGAAGTTAAAGGAAATATTACATACCTTAAATAAAAGCCCTGACGGCAAAAGACCGAGGGCCGCCGTAAAACAGACAGCTGCAAAAAAGAAGGCAACCGCAAAGAAAAAGGCAACCGCAAAAAAGAAAACCCGCGAGTCAATTGATGAAAATGGAGGGGCAAGACTGTTTCTCTGATGTTCCTTATCAACATCTGCGGTCTTGATTAAAGATTAATCCCGTCGTATCCTTAATAAGCGTACAGATATACACATCAAGTCCTACATAAATATTCGGAGCGTAGCGCAGCCTGGTTAGCGCACTGGTCTGGGGGACCAGGGGTCGGAGGTTCAAATCCTCTCGCTCCGACCATTCTTTTTCTCTTTTTGTCATTCCGGTAATCTTTTGAGCCGGAATCCAGTTTCTTTTTTGTCAATCCTTATGCAACCATCGACCGTCGTTCGTCGGACGTCCTTCGTGTTTCGTTGCTCGACGCTCGACGTTCGACGGCCGTTTAGACATGCGTAAATCATTGAACTCTTCTTTGTAAATGGTTAATTTCACTTCCTTTCTGTTAAAATATATTATTCTTTACGTAATATCCATTTTTTCAATTATTGATTGACATGTCAGAACTGAATGGTTCCTGAACATTCGTAAGCAATGCATGTTTGTTTAAGCGTAAGGTAACAATTGATTTCCTGCAACCAGTCACATGGTCTATACGAGGGACTACTCATGAAACATCTTAATTTCAGCATATGTCTTTTAACAGCTGTCTTTATGCTATCCTCCCAGACCAGAATGACAAATAACATGTATAAACACAGATTGAAATAACTACAGTAGGAGGGCACAGAGTATGAGTAAGAATGCTAATAAATTATTTTTGTTTTTTGTTTTCGGACTTTTAATTTTTGCAATGCTTTTCAGTCACACAGGGTGTGGTAGTTCAGGAAGTGACTCTGAGGATGATCAGCAACAGCAGGAAGATAACACAACTGATGACAGTTCAACCATTACAGTTCCCAGTATTAACGAACTTCAGAATGTAGAGCTGAAACAGGGGGTCGAAAAAGAAATCAGTTTCACTGTAGACCTCAGCCAGTCAGCAGGATCATTCGACAGTTTATCGGTTAACCTGGATGATATTTACAGTTCCAATGCAATCACTGTTGCAAAGGTACAGCCAGGCTTAATGTTACAAATGCTTGCCATGCTCGTTTCAGATGCACATGCCCAGACAGGAGGGTCTATTCTGGTAGGAATTGCCCCTGCATCACAGATTGATACTGTATGTGAAACAGGTTATTTTTATGGACCGATTTCAGTTTCCAGCATAAGCGGTTCTGTTATGTTCGATCCAGCTGTAGTTGAAGCAACCGATGATACCGTATCATTAGTCGGTTCAGCTCCTGTTGCCATTTGTACAAAGGTCGTATCTCCTGTTGATGTAACTGTGAGTGTAGGAGAAATTCCAGTAGACTACTCATCCTCTGATTCGCCTTCTGACACATCAGGCAGCCTGACAGGTAACTGGAGACTCATAAAAAAGACCGGCGACAACAACTGCAATGAATCACCGGATAACACGCATATCTTTGAGGCAGCAATTACGCACTCCGGCAATAATTTCACTGTTGATCTGACATATGACACTACATATAACATGGAGACCCATATGATGAATACAGCTACCGTTACCGTGACCGGACAGATGTCAGGTACGAGCCTTAATCTGGGAGCATTCATTTATGGAGAATATGATGTATCAAATTGGCTGGGAAATACACATGTCCATGCTTCACAGTTGACGGTTGCCGCAGACAACAATAGTTTTAATGGACAGATTGCCTGGGACTGGTATCATTCATCAAATCTGAATGTCATAAACTGCCAGAGCACCTCCGGGTCAACACCACCCTGGATTACGGCTACGAGAAATTAGCTCACACATGCAGGGGCGTCTAGCCGTTCGCCCCTGCATTGTTGTCATTCCACGCTTCAACCATAGAATCCAGTCTTTAGTCCGTTGTCCGTAATCCATCAAACCTGATTCGTCGTTCGACGCCCGACGCCCGACGGTCATTTAAACATCCACCCAATATTCAATTCCACCTTCTCACCTGGAACCAGCTTTAAGAATTCCACTCTATCTGGCTGTATTTATTGTCAATTCCATTTTGTTGTTGTTTTTTTATCTGAAAAGTGCTATTCTCAGGTTTAGTTTTTTCATACCTTGGTTGTACTATGTTAAGAGTGGGTCTTCCCACTCTTTTGTTTTTATATGTAAATGAAAATAGAGGAATTACAGGACAAAGTGACCGGAATAATCGAACCGCTTATAAACGATCTTGGAATCGAGCTTGTTGATCTTGATCTGAAAAAGATGGGGGGAAAAGCTCTGTTAAGAGTCTATATTGATACTGCGTCAGGTGTGACCCTTGATGACTGTGAACAGGTGAGCAGGGAGGTTGAGGCTCTTCTTGATGTTGAAGACCCTATCCCCTACTCCTATGTACTGGAAGTATCATCTCCCGGTCTTGACAGGCCGCTGAAAAAACCCGAGGATTTTATCCGATTTACAGGAAATATGGTCAGGGTTGTAACACGTGAGCCGATCGAAAAGCAGACTTTTTTTGTGGGATCACTCGCTGAGGCAAAAGACAATGATATTGTTCTGCACCTTTCCAGAGACAGGGAGGTAATCATACCATATGATAATATTTCCAGTGCGAGACTGGAAGTGGAGGTTTAAATAAATGAATAGGGAACTAATTCATATAATAGAGCAGATGAGCAAGGAAAGGGGAATACCCAAAGAATCGATTCTCAGTACTCTGGAATCCGCACTTTTATCAGCTGTTCGAAAAAAATACGGCCTTACACCTGAGATTAGTATAAATATAGACAGTGAATCAGGCGAAATCACCATGACTGCTCTCAAAACAATTGTTGATAAGGTATCTGATTCATATGAAGAGATTTCGGTCAGGGATGCCTCTAAAATTGAAACCGGCAAGAAACTAGGCGATACAGTGGAGGCCCCCATCGCCATTGAGAATTTTGGCAGGATTGCTGCCCAGACTGCAAAACAGGTGCTCTTTCAGAGGGTAAGGGAGGCTGAAAAAGATGCAATATTCGAGGAATACAAGGACAAGGCCGGACAGATTGTAAGCGGCGTAGTCATCCGCAGGGAAAAAGGAAGTTACTACGTTGCCCTTGGAAGGGCAGAAGCAACACTGCCTATTAAGAACACCCTTTCGGGTGAAACACTTAAACGCAGTGAAACAATCAGGGCCTATATTGAAGAAGTTAAAGTCACACCCAAGGGACCGGTCATCCTGCTTTCAAGGACACATCCAAATTTTGTTGCAGAGCTTTTCAAGATGGAGATACCTGAAATTTATGAGGGACTCGTGACAATCAGGGAGATTGTCAGGGAAGCAGGTGACAGGACAAAGCTTACTGTAACATCAAAAAATGCCATGATTGATCCTGTCGGTGCATGCGTTGGAATGAAAGGTACACGGGTACAATCGATTGTCAGGGAACTGAGAGGCGAAAGGATCGATATCATCCCCTGGACTGACGATCCCAGAGTGCTGATAGCAAAAGCTCTCAGTCCGGCAGTTGTTGAAAGCATCGGCATAAATGAAGAAGGAAAGTCTGCAATGGTGGTTGTCAATGATCAGCAGCTGTCGATCGCAATCGGGAAAAAGGGGCAGAACGTCAGGTTGGCCATGAAGCTCACAGGCTGGGACATAGATATTATCAGCGAAACCGAGTATAACAAGATTCGCAAGGGTGAAATTGAATCACAACTCGAAGAGCTTCAGGAAGAAAATGATTCAGGCGGGGACGAAGCTGATACTGATGACAGCCAGACCAAAGCCGATTCCCAGGAGGAGCCGGCCTCTGAGGATGAAAAGCAAGAGCAGTAATTACGTCCAGAACAGCACCTCTGATAAAAAGCCTCAGACTTCTGAAGACACCCCTGTCCAGTTCATTAAGGGCGTTGGACCTGCCCGTGCAAAGCTCCTGGATAAACTTGGAATAAAAACCCTCGGCAATATGCTCTCCTTCTTTCCCTGGCGTTATGAGGACAGAAAAAACCTGAAGACAATAGACGGTCTTACCGCCGGCAGCCAGGAAACCACAGCAGGCAGGGTCGTATCCTCCAGTGTTATAACCACCCCCCGGAAGAGAATGAAAATCTTTGAGCTTGTTATTGCTGACGATACAGGACAACTGAAGTGCAGGTGGTTTAACCAGGCATACCTGAAGAGATACTTTCCAAAAGACCAGAAAGTGATATTGAGCGGAGCTGTCAAAGGCAACCCCTATTCCGGTTTCGGTCTTGAAATGGACAACCCTGACTTTGAACTGATAGGAAATGAGGACAGGCTTGTCCATACTGCAAGAATAGTTCCTGTGTATAAAGCCACAGAAGGCATTTCTGTAAAACAGCTCAGGACCCTGATGTTTCATACTATAGATACATATTCATCAATTATTACTGAATACATGCCTGATGATATTATCATGAGAAATGATTTAATGCCGCTTCCATGGGCGGTCAGAGAGGCACATTTCCCTGAAGAATATACTGATATGTCGGCCCTGAATGCCCTGGTAAGCCCTGCGCACAGGAGACTGATATTTGATGAATTTTTCCTTCTGGAATTAGGTCTTGCATTTCTGAAAAAAAGAGAAGCCCTTGAAAAAGGAATCAGTTTCAAGTACAGCAGCACCGGATTAATTAAAAACTTCCTTGCTGATCTGCCGTTTAAACTTACATCTGCCCAGCAGAGAGTCATTAAGGAAATAGCATCTGACATGGAGAGACCTCTTCCGATGAACAGGCTTGTCCATGGAGATGTGGGATGCGGGAAAACCATTGTGGCCCTTCTCTCAATTCTTATCGCTGTTGAAAACGGCTATCAGGCATGCCTGATGGCGCCGACTGAACTTCTTGCTGAGCAGCATTTTATTAATATTCACAAAATGGTTGAAGCCCTCGGTCTTACTGTATCACTTCTCACGTCAGGCAGCAAAGGAAATATCCATGAGGACATAGCGGAAGGTAACGTCCAGATCATAATAGGTACACATGCTCTCATTCAGGAACAGGTAACATTCAGTAAACTGGGGCTTGCCATAATAGATGAACAGCACAGGTTCGGAGTTGTTCAGAGGGCAACCCTGAGAAGCAAGGGCAATAACCCGGACATTCTTATCATGACGGCAACACCCATTCCAAGGACACTTGCACTTACACTTTATGGTGACCTGGACATCTCGGTTATTGACGAACTGCCCGCAGGCAGAAAGCCGATTATCACCAAAGTCTTTTTCCCTTCACAGAAAGACAGAATACATGACAGGATCAGGGACGAACTCTCAAAGGGAAGACAGGTATATATAGTTTACCCTCTTATTGAAGAGTCAGAAAAACTTGATCTTAAATCTGCAATTGATGGAGCAGAGGCGCTGAAAAAGAAGTATCCCGATAACAGTGTGGCCCTTGTCCACGGAAAAATGAAACATGCTGATAGAGAGGATGTGATGGCCCGGTTTAAAGCTAGGAACATTGATATTCTTGTTGCAACCACGGTCATAGAAGTGGGTATTGATGTTCCCAATGCCTCGCTCATGCTGATTATTCATGCTGAACGGTTTGGTCTGGCCCAGCTTCATCAGCTGCGCGGAAGGATTGGAAGGGGAAGTTATGATTCTTACTGCCTGTTACTGGCTTACCATCCTTTCAGTGAAGATGCAAAGAGCAGGCTTAAGGCAATGGAATCTACAGGCGATGGATTTAAGATTGCTGAATATGACCTCGAGATCAGGGGGCCGGGTGATTTTTTCGGTACCAGGCAATCAGGCATACCTGATCTTAGAATAGCCAATATAATAAGAGATATTAAATTGCTTGAAAGGGCCAGAAATGAGGCTTTTACGCTTGCTGAGGCTGAACCTGATCTGAAAAAATATCCTGCGCTAAAGGAAACATTGACCCAAAAGTGGATGGGAAGACTGGAGTTAATAAAAAGTTAAAAGAATAATGAAGGGTCCAAGGATTCAAGGGGTCGAGGGGTCAAGGGAACAGATGAAAGACTGAATATAGTTTTCATGAACAATTAATCATCATTCTTTATTTTCTTCTTTCACTTGAACGCTGGAATCCTCGAACCCTTGAACCCTTTTTTTTAATTTATTGCTAAATATTTCGCATAACTTTATACTCTATAATCTATAATTATTGGAGGGTCTATGCTAGATAAGGTTAAAAAGAGTTTTAATACTGGACTGTTCAGGGTCAAGTGGATTGCCACTTTTCTTACCGAAAGGACAAAGGCAGAGACCTCTGTTGCCAAACTCCTTTATGAAAAAACAAAAATAGAAGGCAAGATAGATGACCTGTACAGTGATGTAGGAAAAAGAGTAAGGGAACTCAAGGAAAAAGGGGAAGAGGATGTCTTGAAGGACTTTATGGTACAACAGGCCCTTGATGAGATCAAACACCTGCAGGAATCAGTTGATGACTATAAAAGCCAGGCTGACAATATCAACAAGCTTCCTGATTGATGCTCTATATCATTTTTTTTATTTTCGGTTCCCTGATCGGTTCTTTTCTTAATGTATGTATTTACCGGGTGCCTGAAGGCAGGTCAATAGTTACTCCTTCCTCCAGATGTACCTCCTGTGGCACTCCCGTCAGGTTTTATGACAATGTTCCCATTCTGAGTTATATCATTCTGGGAGGTAAATGCAGGGACTGTAAAACAAAACTTTCTTTTCAGTATCCTTTTGTCGAGATCCTTAACGCAGTGCTGTATGTGCTGGCACTGTACACATTTGGTCTGAATTCCATCATTGTGCTGACTGTATATCTTATATTTATATCTACACTCATTGTTATCTTCTTCATAGACCTTGAGCATCAGATTATTCCAAACAGTATCACCCTGCCCGGCATACCATTAGCAGTGCTGCTGGGGTCCACTGTTCTTCCTGACCCTTTTAATCCTTCAGAGATGCTCGGATTTAAATCTTCAATCATAGGTTTTATTGCAGGAGGTGGTTCCTTTTACCTGATAGCAGTTATTGGAAAAACAATATTGAAAAAAGACGCGATGGGTGGAGGAGATATTAAGATGATGGCAATGGTGGGAGGATTACTGGGCTGGAAGGCCATTATCCTGACCACTTTTATGGGCAGTCTGTTCGGATCGATAGTAGGAGTTGCCCTTATCAGGATTAAGGGAAAAGAATGGGGATCAAAAATACCTTTTGGGCCCTACCTTGCCCTGGGTTCTCTGATAAGCCTTTTCTGGGGAAACAACATTCTCAGGTGGTATCTTTATTAGTAGCGATTTATTACTCTACATTACTACATTGAAATCTGTTCTATATGGTGATCAAATAGAACATGTATCATTTGATTGTCTATTTTGCTTGTTTTAACTAACCTGTCAATTTGTTCTAACTGCAATTCGTTTAATTCCTTAAATTCAAGACCTATCAAAATAGAGAAGCAATGCCGGGGATCATTTTTTCTGATCCAGCTGATTCGAGTATTGAGAGAGATACGTTCTCCCGGCGGCACATTAATTTCAAGATCTATCCAGGAATCTGTTTGATCGATTATATCGAAACGATTATATTTATCTTCAAGTTGGATACAGGCCCCCTTTGTTGATAAGTCTTTAATGTAACCTATAAAAGATTTATCCAGGAGATCTGGAGAGAAAAGCGTCAATTCCAATGGATATGACAATATTAATCGTGTATGCTCTCTTTTTTCCGGTAACTCAGGGTTCATATGTAATAAGTTCGACCTGTTTAAGAAAAAACTTAAGCTGGAAACATAATAAAATAATGATCAAAATGCTTGCTTTTCACTCATAATCTTCCATTTTAATATCCCTACTGATTATTCAAAACATGATGAAAGTTGCAGTTCTGCCCTCTGCTATATAGAGGTAAGTATCAACGGAATCGAGATTGACTAACTTTCAAAGATAATACAGATAAGGAGTGAATTTTGTTAATTCAGGAAATTGATGATTAACGATTAAAAGAAAACAGACAAAAAAGGCTCGCGATAACCTAATAATTATTCATGCAATCTTATAATTCTTTTATTTATTATATTGGCTTTCAATATAATAGCATCAGATAGACGGGGTTTCATTTCTTGGAGAAATTTCTTTGCAGTCTGATAATTCTCAAACTTACCAAGCCTCACAGTATATAAGTCGCCTATTTTCTCTATTCTGAGATTACCATAATCTTTTGTCTGTAAAAGATCAGTCATAAAATCAATATGCGCCCGGGCACGATCGATCTTGAGAAAGCTCCCCGCCTGGATAGTATAAATCTGAAGGCTATCATCCTTGCCTTGACTCAACGGTTTGGCCACAAGTGAATGTTCTTTATTTACTTTATTCAGTAAGGATTTTGTAGTTACATCATTATCTGATTTTATCGTCAGTTCAGGTGGAGACTCCGTATTTGACAATTTTGCTTCCCCTGGATTTTTTTCATTAGTTTCAAAGTTATTATTTCTTTTTAATAATGCGATCTCATTTTTAAGTTTCTCATTCTCCCGCAATACCTTCTCATATTTAATCCGTAATTTTCTCAGTTCTGTTTCCGATATCAGATTTATCTCCGGCTTAACGGTTCTTTTATTATCATTATCTTGAGTTTTCAGAATATGAGGTGTCGATTTACTATCAGATTCTTTATCAACACCATTTTCCGGTTGTGGGATCAAGGCTTCTTTCGGATGGGATTTTTGAATTTTTGCCCTTAAATCATCTAAGAGTAACTGTTCAACATACCCCTTGGATTGGCAAGGTACCCACCCTTTAAAACTATTTCCTAACCATAGTGATGCACGGTAATGAGGAATAGTACTTACTACAGTTCGGTTATCTTCCGATTCAGAAATAAAGATTTCATAATACCCGATGATCCTATGGTAAACATAGAGACCACCCAGTTTTCCACAGTCGGCATATTTTGATTGATACTGGAAGCCTTCATAAGGCACATTGAACTCTTCTGTTTTTAAGAACCCAGACTTTATATCAACAACATCTATAGCAGAAACCCTCTCTTCAATAATATTGTTGCTCAATTTCCATATTTCATTAAACGGTACAGAAAAATTCTCATGGGATTTATATTTATGTTTCATTGGAAGTGCTGACACACAACCCGTAACAAAAATTAATACAATAAAATAGGGTAATCTCTTCAATATTTGCGTTATCACGTTTAACATATTTATATATTAAATATTAATAATCGAAATCAGCAATCTTTTCATTTCTCACGAGATAAATATCTTGCCCCGAATTACCACCTAATATTATCTGTATAGCGGAGAGCAGAGGAAGGTAAATTGATGCAAGAGGCAAGGGAACTCCCAAGTACATTGATTACAGACGAAGAAAAGCAGTCCAGGATTATGAAAGAAGTCGAAAAATTAATAGAGGGATATCGTTACGAAGAAGATCTTAGTGATTGATTGCTCTGACTGTATCTAAGTGTTCTGAAAGATCTCGACTGACCTTTGATGAAAGGGAGATTTTATAAAATATCCCTTTTCTTTTATACAAAGGCATCGATAAACCTGAACCCGGTAAAATCTATGATTAAATATCCGTTTATATAATCTATGTGAACATTATATATTTTTATATGGCGCGTTTCGTACTGAGTATAAGCAGAGTTTTCCTTAGAAATAAGATAATTGGCGCCATTTATGTTAATCATTGCATTTTGTTTTATTACCACAATTACTCCTTCAGCATGTTGAAGCGAAGTCTCTGCCTGAATATCAGCAGTAATATTCAATGTTAATAGACAAATTGTTAATATGAATATGCTCAATCTGATTGTATTTCTCATCTTTCTTCCTTCTCCTTATAGAAATAAATAGCAAGAAGTATACTAAGAGAGGACTATCATGCAAAAGAAATCATGGAAGAAAGAGAACGCTTTGGAACTATGGGGGAAATACCAATTAGCGTAAAAAAAGGTAGAATTACTTACAGGGAATTGAGGACGTATATTACCAGTAACTTGTGGGTATTATGCCCCATATTATTACAGCTCTTATTCTAACTACTTGAAAATTATAATGTATTAATATTAGACATATGTGTCCCATAACGGGGCATTTTTAGTACATTCTCTAATTATTCATCTTAATTCTTATATACAGGAAATTTCACATAAGTAAGCCCTTCACATGGATATGACCAAAGTGCTTAATAACAAATAAAAGCCTTGACGACTTGAATCCTCGAACTCTGTTCAGCAACTAATTGAGGGAAGAACCAATAATGTATCATTGGCATTAAATATGCTTAATTTTATATAGGTTTAAATGATTTAAATTGTGCAGCAGAAAGGGGGAGGAGATGATGTTATTTATAGGGATAATAATATTGTGGTTGTTTGCTGTCATTATGATAATGGCACTATTTATCAGTGCAAGAGGAGAAGATAGATTGAGGTCAAAGTCAGTTCACTTTCAATAGCTTACCTCATGAAAGGAGATATTGTGATGAAACTTACAAGTATAACTATAGAGCGTTTTATCATTGTAATTGTGACTATCTTAGCATTGATAGGATGGGCACGTCCCTTTCATCCAACTGCGGAAAATCTCAATAAAACAGCGAATAAAATAGTACAGAAGAACCCCAATCTTGCAGTGGTGTTATATACTGTAGCAGATGCTCGTCGTCGTTTCAGGAACGATTTATTCTCAAATCAGTAGAGATACCTGCAAAAAATAAGACAGATATCGATGCATAGCAAGAAAAGTAATGAGTGGCAGGGTCAGCAATGACTCTGCCTTTTTATTGACTTAAACCGTTAATCCTCAATATTCACATCCTCTCAGTTCATTGACAACAGATATGAATCCTCACCTTTGACTTCATACCAGAATCATTCATAACATGATGGTATAGTGTTTTTTCGCTATACATCGTTTCTGAAGATAATATGTATAAATCAATATCCATAGAACCTCAGCAATTTTGAATACTTGTCGGTGATGTCTTCGGTACCCATACTGAATAAATTATATTGATTACTTCAACTTATAAATGACGCCAAAGAGATAATTCATGAATAATTGCTGCCAGTCCTGCGAGAAACTGCAATTAAAACTCCAATGGAAATAAAAAAAAGTACCCCGTCAGTTATATAGTCAAAGAAGTTTTCAGAAATGAGAAGCTTAAGATTAAATGCCACGATATAGGTAATGAATATGTAAGATAAAGAACTCTTTTGAAATACCAGAAAAATTGTTATTAACGCCATCACAACAAATAATACATACGAACCATATCCCATGGCATAGATATCCAGTCCGGTAAAACCAAGGGCAGGAACAAAAACAACTATGGAGATTAGTATATTCCAGATCGCAAAACGCTTAAGGTCTTTATCAGTCAGAAGTTTTGTATGAAAGATCCTGTTACAGACAATTATCAGCAAAAGAACTGCACTGCCTATTGAAAAGCCGGGATTAACAGACAGCATATAATCTGATGCAGAAAGACCCCTGATCGGATAAAGGGCTGCAAGCAGCGAAAGCAACAGGAGTAGACCTTTTACTGCAGGACCTGAAGATTCTGTAACTCCTGCTAATCGGGCAAGGCTGATAACAATCCAGAACATAATCAACACAGGACATATATATTCAAAAACAATATTAATTGTCATAAGCATTTTGACTCAATATCCATGCCTCATTAAACACAATATGTTTGATCCGTTTCCTCTCGTAGGTATAGGTAATATGCAATAGTCCGCGGTCACTCCTGCTTATAGAGGGATAAGAGTATTCATTATCAGGATTATTCTCAATGACCTTAAGCTCCTTCCATGTCCTCCCCCTGTCACTGGAAATGACAAGGGTCAGGTTATCTCTGTTATGAAAGGCCTTGTTGATCGATCCCAGATAAGAACCATTACTCAGCATGATCATGTCAAAACCGGAATTGGGATGGGGAAGAGTTGTATTTTGAAGTGCTGTCCATGTATGACCAAGATCACTACTTTCAGCCATCAGAATATATTTTCTTTCATCCCTGTCCATGTTCCTGAAAAAGGCAACCAGCCCCCTCTTTTCATTAGGCAGGATAGATGGCTGTATTGCCTTATGCTCATGAGTTGCTTTGGTAATTTTGTATTCTATTTCGTATGTATCAGGCTGAATCCTGACCATCTGTGAATATTTCTTTATAAACTCGTGATACACAGGCAGGACAATTGATCCATCATCAAGGACTATCCCCTTGTTTTTGACATTATTGGTAAGGTTTAGAAAAGGACTGAGCACCATTTTCCTGCTTGCCGTCCAGGTGGTTCCCCTGTCCAGGGATATCTTATAGTTGATTGACGTCCCGGACCATCCTCCGATCGAAACAGTTGAGTAAAAAAGGTACAGCCTGTCCTTCCTGTCACTGAAGATAACAGGGTTTCCAATTTTTTTGACGTATCTTTTCAGTTCCCCTGAACTGTCTTCCCTGTTTATCAGGACCCCGGGTGCAGTCCAGCTGTTTTTCTTCTCATCAAAAAAAGATATATAAAGCGCTACATCCTTTGCGCCTTCACGGGTGCCTGCATACCATACAGAGACCATCCTGTTTTTACCTGCTGAAGTAATGGATGACGCATGGCATTGTATTCCATCAATCTCATCATTAATAAAACTTTCCAGATAAACAGGTTCTCTTGAATTCGAAGCGTTATTTTCCTGATTATGGCCGGCAGGCATTATGGATGGAGGCCCTGAGAGTTGATAGGTCCTGATTAAAGGAATTGCATATAGAATGCAAACCAGTATGATCATTATGTATCGTGTCATGGTCGAGGTGCAGCATTATAATATCCGATTCATTTCAAAAAAACTATATCAGGGACATTCCCATTACTTAAGCAAAGCCATGGTTTGCCGTAAATATATATATATTTCTTTACATATAAAGCGGTAAATGAATAACATAGGACGATAAGAACTAACACTCTGGTAAAAAATATTTCATCATATGCGCGATAACACTGTTTCAAAAGCAGCCGTCATATCCTTTTTGCTGATCGGTATGATAACAGGCATCATCATTGGACCTTTTTTTGATAAAGTCGGGGCGGACATTCTCTGGGGAATAGTCATATCGCTTGCATTCGTACTGACCTGGTCCGTAATAAGAGTCTTTGTCAAGCGTCAAAGAAACATATTAAAGACGCCTGACAGTCCCAAAGCTGGTTCACAAGTTGGTTTTGTAGTTGATACCTTTCAGGATCTGGTTGGCAAGCTCAAGGAAAAAGAGCTGGAGCTGGAAAAACTCAAGGCATCTGCCGAGGAAAAAGCAGACAGGGCTGAGGCTTATAATGAAAACATCTTACAGAGCGTTCCAAGCGGCGTAATAAGTATTGATAATGAACTCCGCATCAGAAGCATAAATCATTCCGCAGAAAATATACTGGGGATCAAATCGAGCGCTGCAATTGGCAAACAGTTCAATGAGGTCTTCAAAGAGCCGCTCTCTTCAGTTGTCAAAGAAAAACACCCTCTTGCAAGAGACGAATATCAGTATATAACAGTCGACAACAGACATATCTGGCTTGGCATTACATCTTCAGAATTATTAAACGGGGAAGGATTAAAAATTGGATATACATTGGTCTTTTCAGACCTGACCGATATTAAATCTCTTCAGGTTCAGGTGGAACTTAAACACCGTTTGAGCCAGCTTGGAGAGATGTCTGCCGGCATATCACACGAATTGCGCAATTCCATGTCAGTTATCTCAGGGTATGCCAAACTGCTTGGTAAAAAAGTGGATGATATAAACAAATCCACTGTTGAATCCATAGTTGATGAAATAAGCCATATGGATCAGATCATTTCCGAGCTCCTGGCGTTTGCCAAACCTTCTGTTCTGAACAGGGAAAAAGTTGATCTGAATCTACTGATGAACAAAACTGTATCATCAATAGCTGGAGACAAACAGGATATTTCCATCTCTTTAAAAGCGGACAGACCTGTCTCTGTAAAGGCAGATGGCCTGCTCCTGAGACAGGCACTGTCAAACCTGCTTTATAATGCGATTGAATCGATTTCCGGACAGGGCAGAATTGATTTAACTTTAAAGGCGTTACAGGATAAAGCTGAAATTACAATTGGAGACACGGGGTGTGGAATATCTGAAGATATCAGACAGAAAATATTTCTCCCTTTTTTCTCTACCAAACAGGATGGAACAGGCTTTGGACTCGCACTGGTACAGAAAATCATTGTTTCTCATGGAGGAAGCATAGAAGTTGACGGCAAAGAAAAACAGGGCACTACTTTCAGGATAGTACTGCCGCTGAATTGATAAGAATTTATTTATAAGGTAGAATTTTATGATCAATGAGAATACTATTAGTATGAGAACGTATAGAAGGGAGACGCTATATTGAATCAAAGTGATTCACTTTCGACAAGCAGCACTTCTGCAATTGATGATGAAACAAGGGAAGATTTAATCTCCATACATAGCGCTGACATCATTGTCGGCATTCCCAGTTATAACAATGCAGGTAGCATCAGCAGGGTCATAAAAGCAGCAGAACTTGGTTTGGCAAAATATTTTCCTCAGTATAAGGGATTGATTCTGGTTTCCGAGGGCGGAGATATTGCTGCCACCCGTCAGGCGATTGATGCACTCAAAGATAAACATTACTTTGATAACTCTTTTATCAACCGGCCAAGCGTGGAGACAGAGATTATGGCCACCAGATACAATGGACTTTCAGGTAAAGGCACTGCCATGAAAGCCATATTTGAAGCAGCAAAGATTCTTGATGTCAAGGCGGGCTGCATGCTTGATTCCGATCTGAGAAGCATTTCACCGGGATGGATAGAACTGTTAATCGCACCCATAATCCAGAAAGATTTCGGATTTGTCACTCCCTATTACTGTCGCCATAAATATGATGGTACAATCACAAACATGATAGCCTATCCATTAACCTGGTCATTATACGGCAGACGTGTAAGACAACCTATAGGAGGTGACTTTGGATTTTCAAAGGACCTTATCGTAAGCCTGCTTTCAAAAGATGTGTGGGAAACAGACATTGCAAGATTCGGTATCGATATATGGATGACTACAGTTGCAATATGCGAGCAATTTACTATATGCCAGTCTTACCTTGGATCAAAAATTCATGATGATAAAGATCCGGGCAAGGACCTCAGTCCCATGTTTAAACAGGTTGTTGGAACGATTTTCAACCTGATGGATATATACAGTGAAAACTGGCTGTCGGTCAAAGGCAGCAAGCCTACGGCAATTTTTGGTTTTGAGTCTGAATATGCTCCTAGCCCGCTTAATGTAGATGTGACCAACATGATAAAGAAATTCAAGGACAACGTTCAGGAACACCTGTCTGTCTGGAAGAAAGTCCTTGAAGCAGAGAACTGCCGCAAGATGCTTGAAGTGGCCAAAATGGGACCAACTCATTTTGAACTTCCTGTTGAATTATGGATCAGGTGTTTATTTGACTTTGCACTGGCATATAAAAAACAGCTTGATGGATTGAGCGCAAACCAGATCATCGAGGCGCTGGTGCCGATTTACTATGCAAAGGTCGCATCTTTTGTAAGTAAAACTAACAATCTTGATTCTTCTGAAGCAGAGGAAGTTATTAATGCACAATGCTCAGTATTCGAACAATTAAAACCATATTTAATTGAGCGCTGGATTGAGAAATGAGCATTCTGCACCTTTTTCACAGGACCATCAGACAGTTATCAAATTACGACCCAGGGAGGTTGACAAAGTGAAAAAAAAGATTCTTGTTGTAGATGATGAGAAAAATATAAGAATACTCCTTATGGAAGAACTAACAGATGAAGGATATGATGTTATATTGGCCCAAAACGGTGAGCAGGCCATGGAAATGATTAAAAATGAAAAACCCGATCTTGTAACGCTGGACATAAAAATGCCGGGCGAAGACGGGCTAAGTGTTCTGCGCAAAATCAGGGAAACGGAATATGATCTTCCCGTTATCATCTGTTCAGCTTACAGTGTTTACAAAACAGAGTTTTCTGCGGTTGCTGCAAACCATTACGTTGTAAAATCATCTAATTTTGATGAATTAAAAACCAAAATTAAAGAAATTATGAGTTGTTTAGAAAATACAGGTTCTGAATGCTAATCTGTTCAGGTCCTTTCTGATCTTTCCTCTATTACTTTTCCCGACTGATTAGTTTTCCTCATTGAATATTAATAATTAATTTAATCTGAATTATGCAATTTGTGGGTAACTGGATGTTAATATTTATCGAAAAAAATCCGATAACTAATTAAAAGCATACAATAATTAACTGGCTATAATTTGATGATCAAGAAAATAAGTGCAAAACAACTCAAACCGGGCATGTTCATTGATGACATGAACTGCGGATGGCTGCGTCATCCCTTTCTCACAAATAAAATAAAAATCAGTGATGATGAAATGATCGAAAGGATTGTGAAACACGGTATTCGTGAAGTATATATAGACACGAAAAAGGGAATTTCAATCGAAGATGCTCCCACAAAGGAGGAGGTAACAAGGGAAATTCAGTCAGAGATGAATAAAGCGGCCGAGACAAACCCTGACATGACGCCCCAGGTTCCGATAAAGGAAGAGCTTAAAAAAGCCCGGGAGATAAAAAAAGAAGCAAAAAAGACCATTCATAACATAATGGATGATATAAGATTTGGAAAACAGATCGAAAAAACAAAAGTTGATGATGTGGTAACAAAAATGGTCACATCTATTTTCAGGAACCAGGACGCCTTGCTGAGTATGGGAAGATTAAAAAATACTGATGAGTACACGTACCTGCATTCCATGACAGTCGGGATACTCATGATAGCATTTGGGAAGCATCTTGGCTATGACAAACAGGTTTTACATGAAATAGGTATCGGCGCAATGATGCATGATATAGGAAAAACGCAAGTGCCCCAGGATCTTCTCGTAAGTAAACGACAGTTGAGCGAAGATGAATATGAATTGATGAAACAGCATGTTGTACACAGCCGTATTTTGCTTGAGAAGACCGGGGGTATATCTGATACATCAATACAGATAGCTGCCCAGCACCATGAAAGGATTGATGGTTCAGGATATCCGGATGGTCTTAAAGGAGATGTGATATCAAAACTTGGCAGGGCAGCAGCCATTGCTGATGTCTATGACGCAATGACCTCAAAGCGAAAATACCAGCAGAGGTTTGAACCTACAGATGTGTTGAGAAAGCTTTTTGAATGGAGTGAGCATTATTATGATAAACAGATGGTCCAGCAGTTCATACGCTGCGTTGGTATTTACCCTGTAGGGACCCTGGTCAAACTTGAAAGCGGAATGCTGGCAGTAGTTATGAGTCATGGTGAAAAAAGCCTCCTGAAACCTACGGTGAAGGTTCTATATAATACCATCACAAACCGATATATTAAACCTGGCATAATTGATCTCTCACTAGATGACACAGACAGAATAATCTCACATGAGCCAAGTGATATATGGGGCATAGAACCTGAATTGCACCTGTTCTAAATGTCTTATATCAAAGTACAATTGTCAAGAGGTTTTATGTATGATGTTGTCAATTGATATTTTAAATTTGGAATTCATTTGATAGTTGAGAACTGACATTGGTCAGTTCATGACCCACCCTGATCCACATTATTCACACGGCCAGGGGAGGTAAGCTTTTAAAATAGTTTTGGGAGCGGCTTTAGCAGAAGATCACCAGACCACACGTTGTATGTTGATCAACATCAGAGAATGATCATATTTTATTGCATCGTGCCGTATTCAAAACTTTTTTAAAAGCTTACCTCCCCCGGCTCAAATATTTGTGAATATTGCAGGCTAAGCTTGTCAACAATCAAATTAATTTGATAATATAAATGTTGTTACTAAATAAAGGAGCTGCCTGCTCCCGAGTATATCCATTCCGGAGGTTAGTTATATGCCCGTATATGAGTATGAATGCACAAAATGCAATAAACATTTTGAAATAATGCAGAAAATATCTGATGAGCCGCTTTCCCGTTGCGTGGAATGCGGTGGAGAGCTAAAGAAACTGATCACAAACACTTCTTTTGTTCTTAAAGGTTCAGGATGGTATGTCACGGATTATCCTTCTGCTGAGAGAAAAAAAGCCATAGAGGCAAAGAAGCCCAAAGCTGAAACCAAAGATAACAGCAAATCTTCTGATAAAAAAACAGACACCGGCAGGAAAGCGGTCAACCAGTAGTGTCTTCTCTTGACAAATCTTCACCTGCTTTAAAACCCTTTGTACATGTACCATATGATTCAGTTGATACATATTTATCTTTCATAAAGGAAGAGAAGTTAAATCTGGAGATATACTTCGGTTCCAGAAGCTTTGATACTTTAACTGGTGATGACGTAATCAATCTTAAGAACAAACTGGATTATACCCCCGGCATAACCATTCACGCTCCTTTTATGGACCTGTCACCCGGGGCAGTTGACATAAACATCAGGAACGTTACCATAAAACGGTTTCATGATGTACTGGATGTGGCAGAAACCCTGAAACCGGAAGTGATTGTTTTTCATTCCGGATACGATAAATGGAAATATAACAACAGGGTGAACATATGGCTTGAGAACAGCCTTCAGACCTGGCAGCCAATTAACAGGAGAGCATCTGATCTGGGTGTCAAGATAGCAGTTGAAAATATTTTTGAAGATGAACCGGGTAATCTTACAATGCTTGCAGAGGCCATGGACTCTGACAATTTCGGCATCTGTTTTGACACAGGTCATTTCAATCTCTTTTCAAAACTGCCTTTGACCAGGTGGCTGAAAATGATAAAACCCCATATCAAGGAGCTTCACCTTCACGACAATTCAAGAGCAGGGGATGATCATCTTGCAATTGGTGACGGAACTTTTGATTTTGAACTGCTCTTTAAAGAACTGAAAGGGGTAGACTGTGCATACACCATAGAGGCGCATTCAGAGGATGGGGTCAGAAAAAGTCTTAGCAGAATGAACGACTTCATCAGTTTATAAAATCACCTCATAAGTTCCCTGCTTCGTTTCTTATTGAAAATCCTCTCAGTTCAGGTGTCCCTTCTCCTTTATACTGTATAAGCACTTTGTGGGACTCGCCCATGCCCTGCGGCAGGATAAGACCCTTTATTCTGGAAATTTCTCTCAT
>CALZMZ010000026.1 GCA_945788685.1 Thermodesulfovibrionia bacterium
GCAGAAGGCACAAAGAAAAAAACAGATATATGTCTTAGTGCCTTTGTCCCTATGCTACTTTGTGCCTGGATAATCTAATTATATTAAGTAGCTGATCGGTATTTACAAGTAGCGAGGATAAAAATGGCTGATAAACTTACTTTAGATATTGTTACCCCTTACGGGCATGTATTCACTGATGAAGTGGATGAGATTGTTGCTACGGGAAGCGAGGGCGAGTTTGGTGTATTGCCTGACCATGTACCATTTCTCACAACAATAAAAATCGGTATGCTGACCTATAAAAAGGGCACAGAGACAGGTCATTTTTTTGTGAACTGGGGATATGCAGAAGTCGGCCCGGACAAGGTAACCATTCTTGCTGACAGCGCAGAAAAATCTGAAGACATTGATATTGAAAGAGCAAAGGCCCAACTGGAAAGATCTGAAGCACGGCTTAAAAAAGAAGAAGAAATTGACGAAGCGCGTGCAAAAGCAGCTATTGAGCGAGCAGTCACGAGAGTTCAGGTAGCAGAAAAACATTCGGCAAGATAACATTAATTATTAATAATAATTGTCATGCACGATGCAAGGTTATTGTATCGTGCATTTTTTGTTAGTTGCTTCATTTGAAAATATGTCATTCATAATGCAGGGGCAGGTTTTAAACCTGCCCCTACAATATCTCAATCTGTTATAATGTCCCCTGCTTGCAATGATTAAACTCTTAATATTCGATCTGGATGGAACCCTTGCAGACACAGGCCAGGACATTACCAATGCCCTGAACTATGCTCTTGAGCCTTTTGGCGTTCGGGAATATTCTCTTGAGGAAACAAAGGCCATGGTAGGCTCCGGTATTTCCAAACTCCTTGAATCGTTAATCCCGCATGATTCCCCGGTTGCTGACGGGATGAGGAATTACAATGGACAAAAGCCTGAAGAGCTGGTGTTAAGCAGGTTTCTTGAGTATTATGATAACCACCTTATCGACAACACTGATGCTTATCCTCACGTAAAGGAAACGCTGACAAAATTGGATGGGTATAAAAAGACGGTCCTGTCAAATAAAAGGGAGGTCTATTCCAAGAGGGTGCTTAAGGGACTGGATATTCTTGAATATTTTGATCTTGTCTGGGGCAGTGATAGTGTGAGAGAAAAAAAGCCTTCACCCGTTCCTGTCCTTGATATGATGCAATACTTTCAAGTCTCACAGGACGAAACCATACTTGTTGGTGACAGTAATTTCGATGTGGAAGCCGGCAAATCTGCAGGTATCAAGGTCGTAGCTGTTACTTATGGATTTCGATCAAGAGATTATCTGACAAATGCTGATGTTGTTATTGACAGTTTCGATGAGCTGATAAAAGTTATTCCTCTTATTTCTTGAGTTTTTCAATAAATTTCTTGCGCAGTTTCGCTACCTTAGGATCAATAACAAGACGGCAATAGGCTGCCTCCCTGTTTTGCTGATAGTAATCCTGATGGTGTTCTTCTGCCGGATAAAAGGTGTGTATTGGAGAGAGCTCTGTCACGACCGGTGCATCCCACACATGTGACGCATTAATTTTTTGAATGACTGTTTCTGATGCTTTTTTCTGCTCATCCGTATGATAAAAAATTGCTGACCGGTATTGTGTGCCAACGTCAGCACCCTGACGATTAAGGGTTGTCGGATCATGGATGGTAAAAAAGACCTCCAGAATTTCCTTTAGAGAAATCTCTTCAGGATTAAAAGTGACCTGTACTGCTTCAGCATGTCCCGTGGTGCCGGTGCAGACTTCATGGTATGAAGGGTCAACTGTTGTTCCGCCCGTGTAACCTGATAAGACTCTCAGTACCCCCTTCAGTTCAAGGTATATTGCCTCGATACACCAGAAACAGCCACCGGCAAGGGTAATGGTTTCATGATTATGTGTAGAATGTTCGTGATCATTGTTGTCATTCTTTAGCATAAGATACAGACCTCTATTTAATTATACTGATACGTTGTATCAATGTCACAGGGCAAATTGTGTAATAATTAAGTTTTCATAACTGTGCACCTGAACCGGTGTATATTGAATTTTCAGTTGCATATACATAAAATGAACTGTCCATTAATTTAGGAAAAGGGCCCCGGATATTACAGATAAGAAGATGAACACCAAAAAGACATTACATCTGAAAACAGGCGAGACTCTGGACAATATAAAGGATATTCAGATATTGCAGGCAAAGAATGGCTACAGGTTCAGCATAGATGCTGTTCTGCTTGAACAGTTTATTTCGGCAAGACATTCTTCACATGGCATTGAATTAGGGACAGGTTCCGGCATTATATCCATTCTTCTCGCAAAGCGATTACATAAAGTGCGTATTAAGGCGGTTGAGCTTCAAAAGACCCTTGCCGGAAGGGCAAAAAGGAATGTAAAGATCAATGATCTTGAAGACAGAATTGAAATTCTTCAGAATGACATGAAGGACCTGAAGGAAATGTATGCCACTAACAGTTTTAACTTTGTTTATGCCAACCCGCCGTTCAGAAAACCGAAAACAGGACGTATGAGCATTGACAGGGAAAAGGCCATTGCCAGGCATGAAATTGAAATATCCCTGCAAGAGCTCGTCAGTACAGCTTCCTATCTTCTTAAACACTCAGGCAGGCTTTATCTTGTATATCATCCATTCAGGCTTGCCGAGTTAATTTCATTGCTGAGAGAATCTCGACTGGAGCCTAAACGGATGAGGTTTGTCCATTCCAAAAAAGGTGATGAAGCCAAGATGGTTTTAATTGAGGCAGCCAAGGGATCAGGCACATGGTTAAAAGTAGAACCGCCCTTATATTTATATGAGAAGGGCAGGACCTACTCCGAAGAAGTACTAAAGATGCTTGATAAGGCTTAACCTGTTGTTACAGTGATAGCTGGCTTGAAAAAAGTCACGTTCTTCATTAAACTTAATAGCGATCATCGTCTTAAATAATTCGGTTTGAGATTTGTAATTTGTGATTTGAAATTTGTCTTTTTTGAGGGGCTGTAGCTCAGTTGGGAGAGCGCTTGAATGGCATTCAAGAGGTCGTCGGTTCGATCCCGATCAGCTCCACCATTACTTATTGGGGACATCTTAATTGGGTTATTATGTCTACGTTTTAAAGAGTGAATCAACAGGCAGTTCGTATATTGGGCATTCAAAAGATCTGAATAACAGAGTTGAAGAACACAATAATGGAAAAAGCCTGGCAACACGTGGAAGAGGGCCATGGAATCTGACGTATTATGAGGAATTTGAAACAAGATCTGATGCAACGAAGCGCGAATACTATTTCAAAAGTCGTACAGGAAGGACTTATTTAAAAGGCAGAGGTATCCTGTAGCAGATTCTGTGAGAGCGGTCGTATCGACAGGTCGTCGGTTCGATCCCGATCAGCTCCACCATTTCTATTCATCCATTTGCATAACATTTTATAAATTTATTTTATCTTCACTGGAAGATTGCATACTACATATAGTCCTTGATTCTCAAGGAAGATATTAAAGCAGTGAGCCTGTCAGCCTATTTCATATCACATCATTAACGACTGTGCCATTGCACAAATATGTGCCAGTTAATGTTTGTGCCTCATATTAAAATTTACTCTGCAATGTTTCAATCAATGACGTTCTTCAGTTGTAATCACTTGATTTAATGCGATTTAAATAAATTGATTATTAGAACCATAACCAGGCATGCAATTTGCGATTACTAAGTGAAGCGCCCGGCGGCAAGCCCGGGAGTATGTTGGAGTGGCCTTCAGAGTTCTGCAGGCTGCAGCTAAACCGATGGGTCTCTAATCCTGTGGGTAAAGAATGCTTGTTTCCCGTGGTAAACCGCGGAGAATTCAGTAAAGAATTTTATTTTATCTTCGGGGTTAATACCCCGTGACTTGCCATGTTCGTCATACCCGCGAAAGCGGGTATCCGGCAATGTGAAATTCTACCTGGTTTCTGGATTCCCGATTAACAGAGATCAGGAATGACAGCAGTTGATACCCGTAGTTTGCTGCGGGGTAGTACATTTAACAATTAACTAAAAGGAAGTTAACAAAATGCTATGTCCGTATCTTAAAGAACCGTTTGATGATTGCTACTGTTTAAGAATGAGCAGTCTGGATATTGAAAGAACTGTATTTTTTTGCAGCATGCAGTTTAAGAGTTGTGAGATCTACATTAACCATTATGCGCATATCACAACGAAAGAAATTAAATATGCCTGATAAGAAAGATTTATAACGAGAATCTGATTATGTCTATAAGAAAATTTATAACAGCATTTATTATTAGTGTATGCCTTGTGTTGATAATGTCGCCACAAGGGCATGCCACACCCGGTGCAGACATTTTTTATGATAAAAGTGAGTTAGAAGACGGTTGGTGGAAGTATGATTTTACTTTTAGGAACACCTCATCGAATGGGGAATGCCTCTTTAGGACAAGACTGCTTTTTTTTGATCCTGAAGTGTTCGGTTATGAACTGCCGACGGGATGGGAGAGTATCAGATGGGAAGGAACACACATTACGGATTATATGGACACACATACCAAATCAAATTGTATAGAATCTGGAGATTCCCTGGGCGGATTTGTTTTTGACGCGAAATTTAATTTTGACAATATAAGACATAAATCATATTTTCATGACGAGAACGACAATTTAGTAACAATGAGAGGTGATACCACTTTAAGAAATACAGTTCCTGTTCCGGTGGTGCCTGAGCCTGTCAGTTCTGTACTGTTTATAGCTGGTGGAGCAACATTAGGATTCAGGAAATTTCGAAAGAAAAAAACAGGCGATTAATCATAGCATTTAATTACGTTACTTCTAAGCAAAGCCGTCTGCGGCTTTGCTTTTTTTTTGTACTAAAGATATTTTAAGATCAGACATCAATTGGACTCCCTGAACTAATAAATATGAAGGTCGTATTTCTAATATACGTACTGAAATGGGACAAAGACAGTTTAAGTCAGACTTTCCAGAAAGGTTTTGTACTGTGTTGGCTGATTCATAATTTCCATGCTTACAATGCTGGTAATTCCATGCGGCGGGTACTTATATGACCACTTTAACTTGCAGTCGAGATGGAGGGCATCTCCTGAATCGGGATGAAATTTCACATGGAATTCAGTACCGGGAGATAAATTTATTGAAGTGGTAGTACAGCAGATATTTTCTTCAGAAAGGTTTTCTATTAATCCGTTACAGCAAAAACTGCCGCAGCAAAACTCGGCTCTTAGATTAACTATTTTTTTGGATAAAGGACTCATCTATAAAGCTTTCGTTCAGCATTTATAACTGTAATTAAATCCATAATTATCCATAAACATTTTGTCTTGTATATCATGTGCCTGATTATTCGTCAACACAAAAATATTAATAAATAAATTTAAAATAAAAATTATGAATTTAATATTTAATCAGGTATACTTAAATTTCATCACTCCGAAATACCTTTTCATTTTTTTAATTCATTGAACCACATATCGATGTGTTATAATCCTTCATATTCAAATCAGAGTGACTGTGAAACCTTATTCAAATATCATAACTCTTATCGGTAATACTCCGATCGTAAAACTCAATCACCTGCCCGGCCCTGATGATGCTGAGGTCTGGGCCAAGCTTGAGGGATGTAATCCGGGTGGATCAGTAAAGGACAGGATCGCCCTTTCCATGATCGAAACAGCGGAACAGGATGGCAGGTTAAAACCGGGCGGGACCATTCTTGAGCCTACAAGCGGTAACACAGGAATCGGCCTGGCACTCATAGCTGCCGTGAAGGGGTATAAGTTGATACTGACTATGCCGGAAACAATGTCTATCGAAAGAAGACAGATGTTTCAGGCATATGGAGCAGAGCTTGTGCTGTCTACTGGATCAAAGGGTATGATGGGATCTGTAGAAGAAGCCGAACTGATTTTAAAAAAGAACCCGGACTATTTTATGCCGATGCAGTTTGAGAATCCTGCTAATCCTGAAATTCATAGAAAAACTACCGCACCAGAGATTATCGAAACTCTTGGAGTGAAAATTGATGGGTTTGTTGCGGGTGTTGGCACAGGAGGCACTATTACGGGTGTCGGTGAATTTCTCAAAGCGAGAAATCCTGATATATTTATTACTGCTGTTGAACCTGCTGCTTCACCTGTACTGTCCGGTGGGGATCCCGGGCCGCATACAATTGCCGGCATTGGAGCGGGATTTTATCCGGGTGTGCTGAATACAGATATTTATGATGAGGTATTGCCTGTTACAGATGAGGATGCAGCTGTAACAGCCAGACGGATCGCAAAAGAGGAAGGGATACTGGCCGGAATTTCCTGCGGGGCTGCTGCGTATGCTGCTCTGAAAGTAGCAACAAGGCTCGGCAAGGGTAAAAAGGCAGTAGTCATCTTTCCTGACAGGGGTGACAGGTATTTAAGCACAGGACTGTTTAGTCCTGGTTCATAATCCCATCCCACCTTTTAAACAGACTGTGTTCGATCCCTGCACTGTCAAGGAGCTTTCCCACAACAAATTCAATGATATTGTCCATATTTTCAGGCTTCTGGTAAAAAGCAGGAATGGGCGGTGCTATGGTAACCCCCATGCGGCTGAGTTTCAGCATATTTTCAAGGTGAATTGTATTAAAGGGCATTTCACGGGGTGACAGTATCAGTTTTCTTCCTTCTTTCATTACTACATCTGCTGCCCTTACAATGAGGTTATCTGCATATCCGTTAGCAATACCTGCAAGCGTTTTCATTGAACATGGAACAACAAACATGCCGTCTGTTCTGAACGAACCGCTGGATATGGGAGCGGCCAGGTTGCCGTTGCTGTAATATCGGATTAATTCGGATTCAAAATATTTCCGGACTTTTTCCTCAGTCTCATGCAAAGATATCCCGGACAGATCTTCACCGGTTTCTGTTTTAATAATGGAAAACGCCTGATCAGAAAGGCAAAGATGGACCTCAGATACAGATTTAATAAGTTCCCTGACGAGTCTGATCCCGTAGATAGAGCCGCTTGCTCCGGATATGGCAACAACAAAGGATTTCATCTCAATATTCTAACATTTGAGAATTATTATATGTCTCACAGCATTTGCATATGGGAGTTTGAAAAGCATGGTATTTTCGACAGGACTGATACCTGCTGTCCTGCTGATTTGTTTCAACTCATCTTCAGCTTTTGGACCCTTGCTGATCACCAGTCTTCCTGAATCATTTACAAAGGGACAAGCCAGATCAAGAAATTCTCTAATACTGAAAGTAGCCCGGGATACAATCAGATCAAAATGTTTATTGAATGTATCATCCAACTGTTCCATTCTCTTCTGCAGCACAGTGATTTCAGATAACCCGGTTTTCCGGACAATATTTCTCAGAAAAGAGACCTTTTTTCGAGAGGGTTCTATCAGAGTCAACTCGATGTGAGGCAGCATAATTTTTATGGGAATACCCGGAAACCCTCCGCCTGAGCCGATATCCGCAAGCTTTATATTTCGATTCGGCATGGCTTTCAAATAAAGCAGGGAATCCAGAAAGTGCTTGATGACTATGTCCTTGTCTGTCTTTAATGCAGTGATGTTATACGTGCTGTTCCACTTTTTCAATTCCGAGAGGTAGATCATAAAGGAGTTGATTTGAGATTCAGAATAATCAATATCGAGCTGGTTCAGACCGTTTTTGAGGAGATCAGCTGGAGTCATTTTAGTAAGGGTTCAAGGGATATAATTATTTTTTTGTCATGACTAAAGAATTTAACCAAACGAATTTCTCAAAGCTCTGCTTTTGATTAATCATATACTCCTTTGCTTGTCATTCCCGCGGTCTGTTGAGCGGGAATCCAGTGTTTTTCGTATGGGGCTGGATTCCGGCTTAAAGATTGCCGGAATGACAATCAGACATCTCAGATATACACAGTAACTAATCAAGCCACTGACTTAATCACAACTTTATCAAAAGCCACTGTTTATCTTTCAGGTGCACCAGACTGTATCTGCCCTGAAGGCGCTCCCCGTTCAGATCAATCACCATACTTTTTTTGCTTTCTGATTCTATGGTGTATGTCCCTTTGTCCCAGATTTTGACAGTCCCGGCCCCGTATTCTCCTTCTTCTATCTCCCCTTCAAAGTCAATATACTCAAGGTCATGGTCTTCCACCTGAATGGCAAGGCGCTTGATCATCTTTTTCTCAGGCGGACCTTTTGGGACGGCCCAGCTTTTAAGCACACCGTCCTGTTCAAGTCTGAAATCCCAGTGGAGATGACGGGCATTGTGTTCCTGTACGACAAAGCGGTTCACTTTACCGTACCAACGTGGACAGCAACAATCCCGAATGTAAGTTTGTGATAGCTCACATCCTGCAGACCCACTTCTTCCATTGTTTTCTTCAGCTCTTCAGGTACAGGAAAATGTAACATGGAATCAGGGAGATATTTATAGGCCCCTTTTTTTCCGGATATGAACTCACCGATAAACGGAAGGACCCTGGTGATATAAAAAACATACAGTGGTTTAAATATTTTGCTCTGCACGGTTGTAAACTCAAGGATGACAACCCTGCAGCCGCTTTTAATGACCCTGCCCATTTCACTTATTCCCTTTTTATAGTCCTGAACATTTCTAATGCCAAATGCTATGATCGATCCGTCAAATGTGTTGTCATCAAAAGGCAGGTCTGTTGCATCACCGAACCGAACATCAATCCTGTCATTCAGCCCTGCATTCCTGATCTTTACCTTCCCAAGCTCAAGCATTCCCTCACTGAAGTCAACTCCTGTCACTTTAGAACCCTGAATGCTGTTTATAATCTCAAGGGCCACATCACTTGTTCCGGTTGCGACATCAAGATAATGGGCGTTATCGGACTTTACCAGCTGATTTACTGCAAATTTTCGCCAGCGACGATCTATCCCGAGGCTCAAGACCCTGTTTAGAAGATCATAACGGTGCGCAATGGTTGAAAACATTGTCTGGATTTTTTCAGGATTTTTTGCTGATTTGTTCATAAGACTCCGAACCGTCTGATTTTGCTGCATGAAGTTTAAAATATGTGCCCTGTCATGTCAATGAGACAGGCTGCTTTAAGCCCCTCTAAGAGTTCTATTTTCCTGTATATATTTGTAACTGCTCAGGGGCAAAGTGGCAAAGGCACACAGGTATAAAGTTTTGAACATAACACTTGAAAATATTGCAATCTTTTTTCATGTTGTCCCTTTGTTACTGTGTGCCTTTGTGCCTGCCTAAGTAGTTACAATATTTGAAAGTTGCGGGCATCATGGAGTATGATTAATAGTTATGTTTAAGAGTTTTAACAGCACGGGAATAGGAAGTCTGCCTCATACCGACCCGGTTGAGGCCTGCAAGGTCATTTTTGATTCTGTAGATATACCTTTCTGGCCCCAGCTTCCGCACAGAAGCTTTCATGAGCTTATGGTCCCGCAGTATTCAGAAGGGTTCCCGTTTATAAAGATTGAGGGTGAAAACATATACATTAATTCGGCAGAGGAAGCAGCAGAAACAGCCTTTTATGAAGCAATAGCCAATAAGTCCGGGTTCCCTATTTCGAAAGACTATGCGGCAGGGTTTTACGCATTTATTGACATGCTGAATGAGAGGAACGGAAACTATAATGTTATAAAAGGTCATATCACCGGACCGCTTACTTTTGCCCTTTCGCTTACAGACAGTGAGAAGCGGCCGATATTTTTTGATGATGAAAAAAAGGAACTGTCTCTTGAGCTGTTGAAAGGCAAGGTGATCTGGCAGATAGAAGAGCTTCAGAAATATGCTGAAAAGGTCCTGATATTTATTGATGAGCCTATACTTTCGGCCCTTGGCACATCTACATATGTTGGAGTCAGCAATGAAGAGGCATCAAGAATGCTGAAAGAAATAGTTGCATTTATTCAGGAATTCGGCGGAATAGCCGGTATACATTGCTGCGGCAAGGCTGACTGGCCTCTTGTGCTGTCATCAGGAGTAGATGTATTTAATTATGATTCATATTTTTTCTGGGACACTCTTGGTCTTTATCCGGATGATATAAACAGTTTTATTGAAAGAGGCGGTGTCATTGCAAGCGGAATCATACCGACCACAGATGCGATCAGGGAAGTCACACTTGCCGGTCTGAAAGAGCAGTTTGAACGGGGACTGGTGTCACTTGAAAAAGCAGGCATCCCTGCAGATAAGCTCAGAAATCAGATACTCATCACGCCTTCATGCGGAACAGGCTCGTTAAATACGGAAGATGCTCTGAAGGCTTTTTCGCTTCTGAAGGAACTACGCAACAGCTATGTCGAGGGCTAAGGGATTTATATCGTTTGAAGGAATAGAGGGCTCCGGTAAAAGCACTCAGGTAAAGTGTCTCGCCGAATATTTCCGATCCAGAGGTCAGAAAGTCATTGATACTGTTGAACCGGGCGGGACCGGTATAGGTGAGAAAATAAGAGAGCTTCTGCTTGAGCCACAAAACCATATGGAGCCCCTGACAGAATTATTGCTCTACTACGCTTCAAGGGCACAGCATGTCAGGGAAGTGATCTATCCTGCAATACTGGATGATACGATTGTCATAACAGACCGCTTTTCTGACTCAACCGTTGCCTATCAGGGATACGCAAGAGGAATAGATCTGAAACTGTTAAGCAGATTAAATGAAATAGTAAACCCTGATCTCAAGCCATTTCTGACTTTTATGCTTGACCTTGATGTAGAGGAGGGTTTGAAGAGAAACAGAATGGCCAGTAAGAAAGACAGGTTTGAGCTTGAGACAGTTGAATTTCATAACCGGGTGAGAAATGGTTTTCTCCAGATAGCTTCGGAAGAACCTGAAAGGGTAAAGGTTATTGATGCATCCCGCAGCCCTGATGAGATCAGTAGAGATATTGTAAAAGTGATAGAGGAACAATGGCGTTAAAGGACATTATTGGACAGCAGAGGGCACTGGATATCTTGAGAGGGTGCATTTCCCGGGACCGCATTCCCCATGCACTTTTATTTACAGGAGATGAGGGTATTGGCAAGAGACTCACAGCTATTAATTTTGCAAAGGCGCTTAACTGCCTGAATGAACAGGAAGATGACCTTTTTGCCATGAGTGAAGAACTTTCTGCATCATCCGCTGCTGATGAGATCGATAACTGCGGTGTGTGTGCTTCATGCAGAAAAATAGATAAGGGAAATCATCCCGACGTGATAATGATAGCACCAGAAGGTGATGGCGGACAGATCACGGTCTCTGTTATCAGGGAACTGGAAGGGTCTTTATCATATAAACCTTTTGAGGGAAAATGGAAGATAGCCATTATTGATAATGCTGACCGTCTTAACCAGTCTGCTGCAAATGCCTTTTTGCAGACACTTGAAGAGCCTTCACCGCAAAGTATTTTGATTTTAATATCATCAAGACCTGATATACTGCTTCCCACGATCCGGTCACGGTGTCAAAGGATTAATTTCTCTCCTCTTCCTGTTGACACCATGAGCGCCCTGATAGTGGAGAAGACAGGTGAACTTGACAGTGAACAATCATTTCTTCTGAGCAGGCTTTCAGGGGGCAGACCGGGATATGCTCTTAACGATGAACTAATCTCCCGGAGGGACCAGTCTTTTAACGTACTGATTAAATTGCTTGATACGCATGAAGAAGACCTGTGGGAAAGCAGGGATGAAATGGGAGAGTGGTTTGAGTGGTGTGAGCTGTGGCTGAGGGACCTGGCTGTTTTTCTGGCCACAGGCCGGACAGATTTTTTGATAAACAGTGATAAGGAAAACGAAATCAGGGCTATTTCATCCGGGACAGATCTCAGGAGTATTCTGAAACTTGGCCGTGAGATTCATAATATAAAAAGCAAACTGAATTTCAATCTAAATAAACAGCTAACTCTTAATTATACGGGCCTTTTATTAAAAAAGATGCTTCGCAGGGAAAGTGTTAGTAATTAACGAAAGACTCTTGTCTTCCTGCTTTGTATAATTGCAGGTTGAAACAGGTGAAAAGATGAAAGAAAACAACAATATTATTGATAAAGAAAAAGAGATGGACCCTGACGGACCGGAAGACATTGAAAACTCCGGTACTGATGATCAACAGGTAAAAACAGAAAAGAAAGCCCCTGAGTCTGTATCAGCTGTCGGCGTGAGGTTCAGGTCCTGTGGCAAGGTGTATACCTTTGAGATCGGTGATCTGGAAGTATCTCCGGGTACAAAAGTTGTGGTTGATTCAAAAATGGGGCTCAGCCTGGGAAATGTTGTTACCTCAAAGCATGTTATGGAAAGAAAGGGTGAGCCGTTGAAAAAGATCCTGAGACTTGCAAATGAACAGGACTTTGAAACAACAAAGAGTAACCGCTCATTTGAGGATGAAGCAAGGGCCTTTTGCGTTGAAAAAGTAAAAGACCTTAACCTTTCGATGAAGATCGTTACTACAGAGACTACTCTGGACAAGAAAAGGATCGTTTTTTATTTCACTGCCGACGGCAGGATAGATTTCAGGGAGCTGGTAAGGGACCTGGCTGGAAAGTTCAAGACCCGGATAGAAATGAGACAGATAGGGGTCAGGGATGAGGTAAAGCTCCTTGGGGGGTTGGGATGTTGCGGAAGGCAGGCATGCTGCAATCTGTTTTTAACATCATTTGAGCCGATAACTATCAGGATGGCAAAGCAGCAGGAGTTGTCCATAAACCAGAGCAAGCTGTCCGGTATATGCGGAAGACTGATGTGCTGTCTCGGGTATGAATATAAAAACGGTGAGGGTACCGTGCCTTCAAGGGCTGGACGGCGGGAGAAAATTGCAGCTGTGCCTCAGGGTCTTTGTGATGATCAAGACAAAATTGAGGTTGAGCCTGATGTTATCGGTGAGTCAATAGTCCATGATGAGACGGCTAAGGACAGGGATATTACAGAAAATAAAAAAGATAAAGCAGAGGAGGCGAAACCCGAAATCCCCGGGAAGAAGAAAAGATATTTCAAGCGTCATAAGCGCAGGTCAAAAAAACAGGGTGCTGAGAAAAAAGTGGAAAAACCGGCAACTGATAAAGACACGGTGAGTGCTGATAAAACAGACAAGGCCAGACCGCTTAATAAGCGAAAGAGATTCAGGAGAAAGAAGAAACAGTCAAATGTCTGAAGATAAATTTTATATAACCACTCCCATTTATTATGTGAATGATGTTCCCCACATCGGGCATGCTTACACGACCATAGCTGCTGATATTCTTGCGAGATACAACAGGCTGCAGGGCAGGGCTGTGTTCTTTCTGACCGGGACTGACGAGCACGGCCAGAAAGTTGAAAAGGCGGCAGCGGAAAAAGGCCGTACACCTAAAGAACATGCTGATATGCTGGTTGATAACTTCAAGACGTTATGGCAGAAGCTCAATATATCTAATGACGCATTTATCAGGACAACAGATCCAGAACATATTAAAACCGTTCAGGGCATAATTCAGCTGCTCTGGGACAATGATGAAATAGAGAAGAGGCAATACTCAGGCTGGTATTGCACTCCTGACGAGAGGTTCTGGACGGAGAAGGAGATTGTCAAAGGAAATTGTCCTGATTGCGGCAGACCGGTTGAAGAGATAGAGGAAGAAAACTATTTTTTCCTTATGTCCAAATACCAGGACAGGCTTATACAGCATATAGAAGATAATGAGGACTTTATTCTCCCCCATACGAGGAGAAACGAGGTCCTGGGATTTCTGAAACATAATGAACTAGGTGATCTGTGCATATCCCGTCCCAGGGCCAGACTTGCCTGGGGAGTACCTCTTCCTTTTGATCAGGAGTTTGTCACCTATGTCTGGTTTGATGCCCTGTTGAATTATTTCTCAGCGACAAGGTATCTTGTTCCCCATCCTGAGCAGGCAAAAGAAGGAGACTTCTGGTGGCCTGCAGACCATCATTTAATAGGTAAGGACATTCTTACGACCCACGCGGTTTACTGGATCACGATGTTGATGGCCCTGAAGTTTCCTTTACCTGATAATATCTTTGCTCATGGCTGGTGGACGGTAGACGGAAAGAAGATGTCCAAGTCTCTGGGAAATGTAGTGGATCCGGCAAAATTGGCTGAAAAATTCGGAATTGATGCATTCAGATACTTTCTGTTCAGGGAAGTTACCTTCGGACTTGACGGTGATTTTTCAGAACAGGCATTAATTAGACGCATAAATACTGAGCTTGCGAATGACCTTGGCAATCTCCTTAGCAGGTTTTTAACAATGGTCGGAAAATATCTGAATGAACAGATTCTCATCCCGGATGATAATACAACTGCAGCAGATTCATTTGCTGAAGAGTGTATTAATGCCCTGATACCGGTAGTTGATGATGCCAAATCACAAGATTGGTCTCATCTCAGGTTTAATATAATCCTTGATAACATCTGGTCTGTGATCAGGGCTGCGAACAATTATATTGCACAGACAGAACCGTGGAAGCTTGTAAAAGACGATCCTTCTATGGTTAAGACCGTTATGTTCAATGTATGGAATGCATTGAGATTAACAGCAGTCTCCATTTATCCATTTATGCCTGATACATCTGAGAAGATGTGGAAGCAGCTTGGACTTAAATCGCTTCTGAATGAAGCAGAAGAAAGCCATTCCATATATGAATGGAACTGGTCTCCCGGATATGAGATCAGAGTTTCAAAAGGTGATCCTCTCTTTCCAAGGATCGATACAAAAAAGAAAAATATAAAAGAAAACAAGACAAAGGAACAACCTCTGAATAAAGATAATAAAGCAGATGCAGGAGATAACTTAATATCAATAAATGAATTTGCAAAGGTCCAATTAAAAGTGGGCAAGGTCATTGACGTTGAACGTGTTGAAGGATCCAGTAAGCTTATTAAACTTCAGGTGGATACAGGAGAAAAAAGGCAGATTGTTGCCGGTATCGGCAAAACATATGCTCCTGAAGACCTGAATGGTAAAAGCATTGTAGTTGTTACCAATCTTAAACCGGCAAAGCTCATGGGTGTGGAGTCTCAGGGCATGCTTCTGGCTGCTACAGACAGCGAGGGGGTGCTTTCGATATTGACACCTGAGAAGGATATCAAACAGGGAGCGTTGATACGATAACTTCATTTAAAATATCCCCTCCCTTGACGGGAGGGGATTTAGGGGAGGGTGTAGATAAGAATTTCCCCCTCACCCAGACCCTCTCCCGCCAGGGGAGAGGGAATAGAGGAGGAATTTATTTTGGAAGCTAAAATCATCTCGATTAACATCAGTCCAAAAAAAGGCATGAGGAAAAAGGCCGTTGACTCTGCAGTGCTTAAGGACAATTACGGTATTGAAAATGATGCCCATGCTTCAGGAGAATGGCACAGGCAGGTAAGCCTTCTTGGCACCGAGAGCATCAAAAAGATGACGGACAAGGGGCTTGATGTCGGACCGGGTGATTTTGCAGAAAACATAACGACTGAGGGAGTTGACCTGCCTGCCCTGCCAATTGGTACAAAAATGACCATTGGTGATGATATTGAACTTGAAGTCAGCCAGATCGGCAAACTCTGTCATAACCGCTGCGCCATCTATCACCAGGCAGGTGACTGTGTCATGCCGAGGGAAGGCATATTTGTCAAGGTCATCATAGGCGGTACGATTAAAATTGGAGACGAAATTAAAGTAATATAGCAATCAGCTATCAGCTTTCAGCTAAAACTTAGACCGGTTATATCCTGCAAAAAAGCTGAGCGCTGATAGCTAAACGCTGATAGCTATGAAAATGATAAAGGTTGCAATCCTCACATTAAGTGATAAAGGTTCAAAAGGCGAACGGGATGATTCCAGCGGACCTGCCATAGAAGAAATCGTAAAAAAAATCAAAGCTGAAGTTATCAGTTATGAGGTCATCCCGGATGATAAAAACAGAATTAAGAGAAAATTAATTTCACTGAGTAAAAAGGCAGACCTGATATTGACAACAGGCGGTACAGGTGTTTCTCCGAGGGATGTAACGCCTGATGCAACCCGTGAAGTGATTGATTATGAAATCCCGGGAATGGCAGAGGCAATGAGAATGAAAGGTCTGAAGAAGACCCCTTTTGCAATGATTTCCAGGGCTGTTACCGGAGTGAAAGGTAAAACACTTATAGTAAATCTCCCGGGCAGTCCAAAGGCCGTAAAGGAAAACCTCTCTGTTATTCTTCCTGTGTTGTCCCATACAATAGAAAAACTCCATGGCGGTACTGAAGACTGTGCGGGATGTAGATAAGTATATACAGGGCAATTAACAGGGATGCTTAATTTTATCGATTGCCATTACAATTTAATCAGTGTCTGTCAATCAACTCAAATATTGAACCGTCATTCCCGCGGTCTGTTGGGCAGGAATCCAGAGTTATCAATGAGTTCTGGATGCCCGATTAAAGACCCCTGCTTACTGACTGCTGGGGCAGGCTTCGGGCATGACAAAAATAAAAAATGGCAATTTATGGACATACACTAATTAGCTTATACGAAAATCATATTAAGGTGATACAATAAATAAATGTCAGAAATTGGATATATAACAGCTTTTCTGGGAGGGCTTCTTTCTTTTCTCTCCCCGTGCGTGCTTCCCCTGATACCTTCATATGTATCTTTTATCACCGGTATATCTTTTGACGATTTTAAGAAAGGTGACAAGGCGAGGATAAGAAAACTGACCATTATTAACTCATTGGCATTTGTTACCGGATTCTCAACAGTGTTTGTTCTGCTGGGTGTATCATCGTCATATGTAGGCAGGTTTTTTGCCGTTTATTATGATCACATCAGGATCGTTGGCGGGATAATTATCATTGTAATGGGTCTCTATGTAATGGGACTCATAAAGCTGGATTTTCTATCAGCAGAGAGACGTGTCCATCTCGATTCAAAACCCAGGGGACATTTCGGCTCTTATATTGTGGGGCTTACTTTCGGTGCAGGATGGACCCCGTGTATCGGCCCCATACTTGGAACAATACTATTAATAGCAAGTACAACAGGTTCAGCAATGGAGGGTTTTAAACTTTTAGTTGTCTATTCTGCAGGCCTGGCAATCCCCTTTGTGGCGACCGCTCTCATGATCAATTCATTTCTCAGCCACTTCGGCGCGATCCAGAAATACATGAAGCTCATAATGATAATCAGCGGATTGCTGCTGATCAGCTTCGGCATAATATTACTTATGGACAAAGTATATTTGCTTTTAAGCATAGCTCCGGACCTGGGAGTTGAGGAGTTGCTTACTGAGTTATTTCACTATATTGCATTCCCACCAAACGATAATTTAGCATTCTCAGCAGTCAAAGAGTGGTTTGTTGCGACCAGCATATATTGCAACTTGACAGTTTATTAATCAAAACATGAGAACCATATACTTTGTCATCTTTATCATGAGTTTTCTTTTTTGCAGTCCGTATGCTCGTGCAGAGATGTATCATCTCAAACCTCTTACATTATTTCATCCTGATGACGCAGTATCACTTGGCCTGGGATCGCTGGAATCAATTTCAATAAATCCCGACCTGTATCACCCCGGTGAGCTGCTGGAATTTAAAGACCAGGTCTCAATATGGTATGAACGGGAGAGTGTGTTGAACGAAACTGATTCAAAATTGAGTTCCTCCAGCAAAGGGGCGTTCGGTCTTTTCCATTCAACGTTTCCCGTGTTAGGGAAAAGCGTACTAGCCTTCTCTGTGAGTGATTTTGAATCAAATTACAGAGTATCAGAAGATAACGAGTTTGATGCAGCACAGAATATAAATGAAAAAACATTTGCCTTTGGTGTGCGGCCTCACCCGATAATATTCTTGGGAGCAGGCGTTCGCATACTGTCCGGTAAATCTCAGACAGAAGAATTTTATCAAATTTCAGTCAGTCCCGTTAACAACCTGTCGTTCGGGTACAGGCAATATGTCAGGGATATTGAAATAAACACATCATTAAGTTCAAATGAGCAAATTGCTTCATTAGAATTAAATCCAAAGCATGAGATCCGTGAATTGACGTTCAGGACGGATGTTCCTTCAGTTGTTCTGTTTAATGCAGAGCTAAATATAAACAGCTCATCTGAAAGTTATGATATAACATGCATCTTTTTCAAAGAGAAACCTCTGAATGTAATATATCGGAATGTATATTACGCTCTTGATTATTTAAATGCCATAGCGATAGATGGTTCTCCTGGAGGGCATGTTAATATAGATGCAACCTACAGCAGCAAAAGCCTCAGTCTTCAATTTACACCTGTGAAGAGTTCAAGAAGAATCTTTATTGGTATTAAACGTACTGAATTTACTTCAGATATGGCTGGTAAAGTAAATGCAGAGAATATCCTGAGCTTCTGGGAAGACTTACTGGCCGGCGATCGTTTTTTTAATGCTGATTATTCATTTGAGTCTTTTCAATACCATCTTGGCATTGAACACAACATCAATACCAGACTCATCCTGAGAGGTGGTTTTCAATATATTGATGTTAAACCTGATGGTGAATTGGAGCACTGGACTCCCTTTCCAATAACAAAGATAGGAAAGCTGGACAGAGAAGTGATCCCGTTCCCATATAGCAAAGCGTCATTTGCCGGTCTGTCAGCGGGGTTCAGTTTTTTTATCGGGCAATTTCAGCTCTCTTATGGCATAAGCCAGCTTATTCCCATAACAATTACCGAGGTAGACCAGGATGGAGGAGAAAGTACCGCTGATACATCAGTTGATACAGGAAGCCTTTTTAGTAAAGACCCCGGAGGCAATCTTCAGAAAATACATATGACTTGGTATTTTTAGTAATAGAGAGCGGCCTTCCGGCCGCTCTCTATATTTATCTTTATGGTGCTGTGAAGACATGAATTCTGTCAGAGTCCAGGGTATATAGCTTCCCATTCTGATAAGCGCTGACATTGCCTTCGACTAAAAAGTAATTATTGACTATTGCTCCACTGGAGGGATTGATTTTAACCCCATCCATCCAGAGATACCCATCTCCAAATACTATATCATCAGCCCAGCCAAGATTAACCAGGTAGTTACTGGGAAC